>NZ_JASJVF010000009.1:0-33186 GCF_035019805.1 Cryobacterium sp. 10I1 | reverse complement strand
CGCCCGGGACGTACTCCGATGGCGGGTGAAAACGGCAAGCGGGTTTGCGGTCGACTCGACCAGCCCGGTTTCGCAGGGCGATCGCGTCGTCGTCACCGCACGTCTACTCAAGGTAACCGTCGTTGAGCCGGTGGAGGTCGTGGCCGTCGTCAAGGAGCTCGACCGGGTCGGCTTCGCGTACCGGACCATGCCGGGGCCCCCCGTCAGCGGCGAAGAAGCGTTCATCGTGCACCGACACGGCGACGAGGTGCGTCTAACCGTGCGCTCACTCACGCGCCCCGCGCCACAACAGCCCTGGCGAGCCCTCTACCCGTTGCTGCTCATCGCCCAACGCATCGCGCGCAGACGCTACCTGCGCTCACTTCGCTGAGCTGCACACCCATCAGCGCTGGCGATGGACACGCTTTGAACCTCTGTCGGAGCGAAATCGCGGATGTCCGCTTGGGGTTCGGTCTGCGGGATGCTCGCTACACCAACCATTTCGATCGCACCTGGACGTCGGCGTCTTCGTAGCCGAGGTGGTCGTAGAAGCCCAGCACTGCCTCGTTGGCTGAGCGGACCATAAGTTGAACCTTCACGGCGCCTCGTTGGCGAAGCCAATCTTCGGCAACCGTCATCAACTGTCGCCCCAGCCCGGTTCCGCGCTGACTCTCATCCACGGCGAGGTAGTAGATCCAACCACGGTGACCGTCTTCCCCGACCATCACGGTGCCAACCAACCGCTCATCGATGAAACCTCCAAAGACCGTGGAAGTACGGCCGTCGAGGGCGCGCTGCAGGTCCCGCTCGGACGGATTCCAAGGTCGGGTCAGTCCTACTTGGTGCCAGAGTGAAATGACGGCCTCCGTGTCTGCCGAAGTCAGGTGGGAGATTCGCATAGCTCCAGCTTGCCGGAATTGGGAAGCAAACGAGAACCGTTGTCTACGACCGGTCGCCGAAAGTGCCGCACGGTCATGAACGATCGCCGTGGGATGCTGATTCTGTGGAACTGAACACAATTACCGACAGGCCGGTCGTTGTCATTCGACCGTATGGTCACGCGGATGCCGCAGACACGTTAGCGATCTTCCTTGCCGCAGTGACCGAGACCGCTGCCGCCGACTACTCACCGGAACAGATTCAGGCGTGGGCTCGGCCAGAAGCACGCGAGCTATCCACTTGGCATACGGCGATGCAGGCACGGAACAGTTACGTGGCGACCGTGCATGGTGTGCCGGCGGGTTTCTCCGACGTGGACTCTGAGGGATATATCGACATGATGTTCGTCGCTCCTCGCTACCTAGGACGCGGGGTGGCACGGCAACTGATCGGCCATGCGGAGGCCCGAGCGAGCCAGGAGCATCTGACGGAGCTGACAGCTGACGTCAGCATTACAGCCCGCCCCGTCTTTGAGCGCTCCGGATTCACCGTCGAGGCAGAACAGCACTCGATGACGGCCGGCGTGCAGCTGACCAATTTCAAGATGAAGAAGAAGCTAGTCGGCGGCGAGGTGTCCCTCAGCGGGCAGCTTGTTTGCCTCACCCAAGACCAAGCGGGAACTGTCCGGGAACACCTACAACTGCACCTTGCCCTCACCCGCGCCGAACCGGGATGCCTTTCGTTCAACGTCACCCGGACGAGCAATCCCCTGGTGTGGCAGGTCGAAGAGCGCTTCGAGCAGGCATCCGCCTTTGAAGCCCACCAGGAACGTGTCGCCAGCAGCGAGTGGGGTCACGCCACCGCGGGAATCGAACGCCACTACTCCGTGATCGGACTCTAGCCACTCGCCCGTCTCAACAGCTACCCCTCCGTGGCACCCCAGTTGGGCAACCTCCTGCCTCCGCAATTCATGCTCCGTGCGCGTCACTCAAGGTTCCCTACTGACACAGCATCAGCACGCGATGCCATCGGACGGGAAGGCCGCAAATTCGTCGCGCTGACCGTCCCTCTTACGCCTATATGAGATGGGTCGTTGAGGAGGGCGGAGATTTGAGCGGTTCTCTTGTTCTGGGTGGCGATCCGCATTTGCGATGTTTTGAATCGGTTGCCCTTTCTTGGGGGCTGGTTTGAGTTCCTGGTGCACTGCTAGAAAGTAGCTGCGGCTGTGGATCGTGCGCCGCGATCGTCGTTCGCTGCGTGAACGCTACGGGTCTGCGTGAGAGCATCGGGAACTGAGATCACAGGATGAATCGTCACTCGAGCGGGGGCCTGAGCATGCGTGGTTGCGTGAGGTTAGGCGTCGTGTTCGGTGTCGGCGTGGCCGTGGTGCTCGGGGTGGCGGGATGCTCGTTCAACGCGCCCGACGCGGGGAAAACAGTTTCACAGATTCGGGTCGTTCCCATCCTCAACGATCCTCCACCCGGTGGTGATCTGCTCGACCGAGCCGAGTACCTCGGAAGCTCCGAACCGAATATAGCGAAGGACGCCGGGGTCGCGACCGTCTTCGCCGCTCCAGGCAGTCCCTCCGCGCTCCTGGATTACTACCGCCGGACCTACCCACAATTCGGATTTCCCACGGAGTCAACATTTGCCACAGGATCCATAGGATCAAGCAGCGCGGACCCCATCGTCATCAGCGGGAGAGACGGGTGGGGCTACGTGTCAGTGACTATCCAAGCCGGGTCCCCGTACCTCCCTGTGTATTACGACCTCGCGTTGAAGCCGGCGCCTCCGGGTTCAACGTACGTGACCGTCAATATCAACGGGCAAACAGGCCGCAGCGTTTACCTCGATGATCCGAAGTGACAGGGAAAAACGTGCGCAGAGCATCTCGGTTTCTGAGCGTGGTGACCGCAGCCAGCATGTGTTTGCTCTTGCTGACTGGCTGCGTGCCCGGGCAATCCATCGACAGTCTGGCCAAGCAACCCGAAGCCGCATTGACCTACCCTGGCAGCACCGATGTCCGGATCAACAATGACCGGGGACGGGTTCAATTCGGCCTCGATGGCGGCGACGTGGCCGTCACCGGAATATCCGGGACGACAACGCACACGCAACGCGAGGTCCTCGCCTTTTACTCGCAAGCACTGGCAGCGAACGGCTGGACACAAACCAGTGATAGTCCGTACGCCGAGACGGCGTCGGGACAACCCGCTCACGTGATGCAGTGGGACAACGCGAAGCTCCACCTCACGTATGCCGTCGCCGTCACGGCTGAGGGTGAAACAACGAAGTACGAAACTCACCTTGAATCGTTGCGGTAATCCAGTGACGAACGCGACGCAGCAGACCAGGAGACCGATGCGAAGATCATCTGGGTTCCTGAGCGCGGTCGCCGCCGCCAGCATCTGCATGCTTCTGACTGGCTGCGTGCCTGGACAATCCATCGACAGCCTGGCCAAACAACCCGAAGCCGCATTGACCTACCCGGGCAGCACCGATGTCCGGATCAACAATGTCCCGGGACGGGTTCAATTCGGGCTCGATGGCGGCGACGTGGCCACGACCGGTATATCCGGGACGACAACGCACCAGCAGCGCGAGGTCCTCGCCTTCTACTCGCAGGCACTGGCAGCGAACGGCTGGACACAAACTATGGACAGTCCGGGCGTCCACACGGAATCGCGACAATTCGCTCACGCGATGCAATGGGACGGGACAAAGCTCCACCTCACCTATTTCGTCGAAGTCTGGACTGAGGGCGAAACAACGAAGTACGACACGCAGTTGCAATCGTTGCGGTAACCCGTTCGATTCGCGGTCTAGAGCAATACCCCTTCATATCCAACTCCGGGGTGCAGAAACGTCTGCTGTTCTGAGAAAGACCGATCACACCACCGTGGAACCGTCCCGCAAGAGGTTCCCTACTGACACAGCATCAGCACGCGATGCCATCGGACGGGAAGGCCGCAAATTCGTCGCGCTGACCGTCCGGCTTGCGGACAGCCCGCAGCTCAGTGTCGGTGCGATTGGGAACAATGGTCTCGATGACGAATTTAGATTTAGCGCAGGACGCTCGCCTTGCATTCTCACCTCTGACTCCTGACGATCTCGACTCAGTTTTTGGCGTCTACAGCGATCCCGACACGTGGTTGCACTTGCCCGTGGGTCGTCACAACACTCGAGAGCAGTCCAGAAGGATCGTCGACGACGCCATCAAGAGCCGGCGAGAACATGACATTGGTCAATGGGCGGTTCGCGTGGGCGACCCGGGGTCGGACGATGCGCTGAGAGCTGGCACGTTCATAGGTACGGGCGGCGTGAACATGACTCCAGCGCTCGTCTGGAACCTCGGGTACCGCCTCTCCCCGGCGACGTGGGGGCGAGGTTTCGCGACGGAAATCGCCCTTGCTGCGGTCGCTGCCGTCAGAGCACAGAATGACTCGGCTGCCATCACCGCCCGTGTACTCTCCAATAATCCTGCCTCTGCGCGGGTGGCCGTCCGTGCCGGTCTGAGAAAGGTCTGGGCAGGGCCAACAACGGCTGCAGTCGCAGCGGGCATCACTGGGGAAATCTTCTCAGATCGGGATCTCGGGGGCGATGCCCTGCGTTGGTTGATAGAGAACGTTTAACGTTCGGCTTGCGGTGCGCGGGTCAGGTCCTTTTGGCCGTCGTGCAGCTTGGGACTCCCGAACGGGTTGACATGCCGTCGATTCGGATGTTCACTTTCCTGTATGGAAAATGAACGCCTTGCCGAGGAAGCGCTGGCGGTCGCTGACGCGTCACGTCGGGTGGCTGTGCGACGCTCTCGGTCGCCGTGGTGGTACTACCCGGCGGACGGAGTCGTTATCGGTGCGGCGGCCGTTGCCGTGCTGTTAGCCGAAGGAATTGGCCGAAGCATTGCCGTGCTGGCGATGGTTGTTTCTACTACTCTTCTGGAGATTGCGCGACGAGCCGTGACGGGCACCCGGACAACGGAATTCGGTCACGGCCGTGCTACGGGCTATGCCGTCGTGTTCGCGATACTCAGCCTTGCGACTTTGGCAGCAGGCTGGTATTTCGTCATCAAGCTCGGTGTCACGTGGGTTGCCTGGGTTGCCGGCGCGGTCGTCTGCGTGCTGTTGGTGGCAAGCGGATGGGTATTCGAACGAACGTTGTCGTCCTCGATGAGGAGATGACGATCGTGGCTGGGACAGCCGAACTCAACGAGACCATTCATCCCACCCGTCGATTGGCGATCTGCGCTTTCTTGTCTGAGGTGGTGGAGGCGGAGTTTTCTGCTCTCCGCGATTCGTTGCGAATCAGCGACTCGTCACTGAGCAAGCATCTCGCCACTCTCAGAGAGGCAGGCTATGTGCGCGTCTTCAAACGGACATCCGGCGGACGCGCCTGGACGTGGGTGGCACTGACGAGGGACGGCCGAACGGCGTATAAATCCCACATCCGGGCCCTGCGCCAAATGACCAAACTCTAGAACCCTCCGGGCCGGTGCTCCCTTCGAGAATCACCGATCCCAAAGGCCAACTCGCCGGCGCACCGGACTCGACGCAATCCCGGTGAGGGTTCCCAAATGCGACGCCAACTGCGCTCCCTGGCTCGAGGGTCTGGCGGCTGAATCTGTGTCCGCGGCTTACGCGCACCCGATCTGGTCGAGATGCACTCGTTTGCGTGGTTCGTCCGCGCTGCGGAGGCACGTCGGAGTGGCATCAACCATGTTCCCGTCCTGGCATCGAAGATTGACTCAGAAGGCGGAGGGCTCAATTATGGACATCGGAAAACCACCGCGCCACGCCACGGCGCTTGATGATGAACTCACGCCGCTCCAAATCAAGCTGCTCAGGATCATCTGGGATGAGATTTCACGCCAGGGACCTGGCGGGTATGGGAATTGGCCGACGTGGGACTACGTCGAGCGAATGCTCGACCGTGAAGCACCTGAGATCGACTCTTCTTCCTGCCTTGAGATTTACCGGTCGCTTCCAAAGATTGGCCCGGCGACCAACGATGGTCGCCGCTACGGCCTCGTCTGGGACTCGGACTTTCATGAGGAACCGACTGCGGACTCGACTGTCGGTTTGAGCCTTGCAGGCATTATCCGACTCACCGAAGTTGAGCAGATCAATCCGAAAGTGGCTGAAGCCATCGTTAGCGTCGTGGCGATGCTGGCCGACTGGGAGAAGGGCTTGACACCGGACCCGACCAAAGCTACGGCGGAGCTGGTGCAGCTGGACAAGTTCACCTCTAGCTGGCTATCAAAATCGACGCGCGAGAAACCGACGGCACTCTCCGATACGGTGACGAGCCAGATCCTCAACCATGAGTACAACTGCCCGTTCAGCTTTTCGGAAGTGGATACGAAGTGGGTCACGAGCTTACGCGGTTCGAGACTTCGCCCCTACCGAGACCTGCAGGACGCGCACAACTATCTTGAGGTCATCAGCACAATCGAGGGCAGAAGACTTGAGGCGGCAGTCAAGCCCGAAATGAACGGAGCGACAGTGCCTGCGGTAATCCCCACAGTTCCGACGATCTTCATCGTTCACGGCCACGACGACGCAGCGAAGTACCATGTCACCCGAGTCGTCCAGCAGCTGACTGGAATAGAGCCAACGATCCTGCATGAGCAAGCCAACGAAGGCCAGACCGTTCTTGAGAAGTTCGAGACACACGCAGCCAGGGCCGCCGCGGCCATTGTGCTTCTGACACCGGACGATCAAGGTTCCAAGGCAGGAGCCAGCGAATCAAAGCCGCGCGCGCGACAGAACGTCGTGTTTGAACTCGGATACTTCTTCGGACGCCTCGAACGCGGCAAGGTCATCGCCATTACCGAAGGAAACGTTGAATTGCCATCAGATCTGAGCGGCCTCGTGTACATCGATCGAGAAACCAATAACTGGCAGCTCCAGTTGGCGCGAGAGCTGGAGCAGATCGACGGCATTAGCGTCGACCGAAACAATCTCAAAGTGTAACGCAACCGCAACGGCCGCTCTTGAGGGTTCCCCTTGCGGACATACTTGTTCGTTTCATTACTTCTTGGCCTTGTTCTCGAAAACGAGGAAAAAAGAAGATCAAGTTGGGTGACCGCACTACACGGAAAATCAAAGAAGTCCCGTTCTCGAAAGTACTTCTCGAAACGAGATTCTCACATCAGTCCTCATAGACGGATTCCGAGAAAACCCGCAGCTCACGCGCCAGCCAGTCTTAGCGTGTTATTTATTCCGTTTCGTGAGCTGATCCCTTCAAGCAGTCAGCGCCCGGCTGCGGGATTCGCTTGCGACATGCTGGGCCTCATCTCTTGATGTGCAGGCCGTCCCGTGGCTCGGCGGGGAGTGACGCCGGGAAAGCCCGCCTCGGCATTTTGCACGAGGCAATTGATCACCGCATCGGTAATGTCTTCCCCGCCGACGGTTCCGTAATTCGTGGTTTCGCTCATCATTTCCTGCTTCGCAACCCGGAGGAGTCGGGTGGGCTCTCGGTCATCGTTGGCCCCCATCGGATCATGATGATTTTATCGTTTCGGGTGGCAGAGCCGCAGGAATACGCGGGCTATTCGTTAGTATCTGCCGCCCCAGTAATCACAGTGAAGATGTCCTGCCGCCTTCGAGCGATAAAGCGGAGAACGCCGTGTCACTGCTCGTATCGACACATAATGTCGTATCTGGTGACCTCACCCTGTCTCTTGGGCTGACTGCTTTGTACGCTAAGTGGATGACAGACTCAGCAATGCGCCCGCTGCGGCGCTCGGCGCACAAGGAATCCGTTGCGTTGGCGTTACCGTCGATCGTGGCGCGCCTTCAGAAGGTCCTGGGGCGGGATGTCGTCGCGGTCATCACGGGGAAGACCCCGCGGCAAGTCTCGCGATGGTTCGCAGGCGAGGCGAAGCCGACCATGCACGCCCAGCAGTTGTTGCGCGACACCTTCGAGATCGTCGAGCTGCTGGCCGAGGTCGACTCCGACGAGGTCGTACGGGCCTGGTTTATCGGCATGAACACCCAGCTCAGAGACGCGGCGCCGGCAGAGGTAATCGCCGAGGGCCGAGTTCGTGACGTGATGGCGGCGGCCCGCGCTTTCGTCAATGCCGGCTGAGTCGCTGCCAACTGATACGGCTCTTCTGGAACTACTTGGTCGCACCTAGTGGTTTCACGATCGCGCGGAATATTTCCCGAAGCCCATCGAGATCCTGCTTCTCCATCGCTTCCCTCGATGCTTGGTCGTTCGCTGCGCCGGTTATGCCGCGCCAGTCCAGCTCGTAGCCGGCCCGCTGGGCAATCTGCGTCCAGAAGATCCGTTGCGCCCGCCCATTGCCTTCGCGGAACGGGTGCAGGTAATTCACCTGGTCGTAGTGATGCGCGATACGCCTCGCGAACTGCTCTGGTTCTAAGCCTCGGAGAAAGTGTTCTTCGGCGAGCTCCTGAAAGGCGAACCCGGCGCCGGACTCGAGGCGCGAGACCGGCATGAAGAACTCTGCAGCTGGGCTGCCACCTTTGCGCAGATCGACAGTGCGTAGCTCCCCCGCCCAGTCGTAGACGTCATGAAGTAGCCGCTTGTGGATAGCTCGCAGCTGGCGAAGATCGCCTGTTGGCTTAATCGGGTGCTCTGCTAGCTCGATCGCAGCAAGCGCTGTGAGCTCGGCTTCGTGTGCATCGAGGATGACCTGTGCCGTGGCGCTGACCCGGTTGCGCAGTATCCCCGTCGCCGGGTCTACATACGGGTCGACGAACACCTCAGCGGGCTCAGGCAACGCCATTGCGCGCGCGGACTCGGCGGCCTAGCTCAGTAAGGCTTATGGTGCCACGGGCGTACTCAGCGGCGTCTGCAGTGAACTCGTCGCCAACGCTGAGGCCTTCCATCTCGCCGCTATGCACAGCGTCCTCGACAGCACGCTGGCGAGCCTTGGACGCGGCGCTGTTATCAGCAGCCGATGCGCTCATGACGGCCTCCTTGGCCTGGCTCGGTGTTCAGATGAGGAATGAATTCGGACGTCTAGCGGTCGTCGCGGCGTGCGATCGGGATCGGCCCATCGGGTGGTTCGGTCATCCACCGCCGCTCGTTTGGCGTGCCGATCAGTTCGTCCATCAACGCTCGTCCCGCTAGCGAGTTCCAGGGGTCGGTACTCGCAACGACGGTGTTGGCCATGTGAAGCGATAAGAGCACCGCGAGCAGCGAGTCGATGCGGGGAGCCCCTGTGCCGGTCTCGATAGCTCGAAGGGTATCCCGGGTGATGTGGGCACGCTCGGCCAGTACCGTGGCGCTGAGGCCCTGGAGTGTCCGCCAACGGGAGATGTTCGAGCCGAGCTCCGTGAGCAGACGCGTGCGTACGTGTGAACGTCCGGTGACCATGGTTGCTCCTCTCGGTTTGACAGGTGTAACTGTCAATTTTAGTTGTTGTGGGGCACTTTGTCTGTCAAAAATCCAGTCTTAGCTCCTCGTCGACCTCCGCCGTCGTGTACGTGCGCTCCTCGCCGGACTATCGGCGCCGCTTCGCTCGGGGAGCGAACTCGTCGAGGACCCGGATGACGTCCGGCGCGAGCCAAATCCGGTTCCGTCGCCCGTCTGTGATCTGAGTCAGGACGCCGGCGTCCACGAGACGGTCGATGGCGACCTGAGCGTTGACGGTCGAGATGCCCAGCTGAGCCGCGGCTGCCGCTGCGCCGAGCACGGGTTGGCGCAGCAGAATGCCCACGAGCCGGTGGGCTGCTGAGTCCTGTCGCGCGCGGATGCGCCCGCGCCATTCCGCCTGCACGTTTTCCAGGTCAGCCACGAGGATGCGACCGTTGTGCACCGCTGCGAACGATGCTTCCGCGATGGAACGGACTATCGGGGTGACGTCTCCGGACCGGTACGCGCTCAGGGCATCAAAATATCGACCGGTGTCACGGAGCAGCCCCGCGGAGACCGGAACAACCACGTTCCGCGTGAGTTCGCCCCCGCGCAGCATCGCCTGAATGAGAGAGCGACCGACTCTCCCGTTGCCGTCGGGGAATGGGTGGATGGTCTCGAATTGGGCGTGAGCGATCGCCGTCTGAGCGAGCACGGGAAGGTCGACGCGGTTGGCGAAGGCAACGAGGTCGTCCATGAGCGCAGGGACCCGATCGTGATGTGGTGGGACGAACTGTGCGAAGTGCGGCCCCACGCTATTGACTCCGATCCAAACCTGCTGGTCACGCCAATGCCCGACGATGCGCGGGTTGCTGTGCTCGAGGAGTGCGCGGTGCATCTCCAGGATGGCGATGCCGTCGATCGACTCGGCCATGGCCAGAGCCACTTGCATAGCTCGGACGTTGTCGGCGATGAGCTGCGCATCCTCTGAGGCCCGCTCACCGAGTTCCGCCAGGGCTATCTCCCGTGCGTCGCTGGTCAGGTGCTCAATCTCTGAGCTGGCAGCGCTCTCGGCGCGAAGGAGAACGGCCGCGAATGGTGCTGTGAGGTGACCGACTTCCGCATCGAACCGAGCCAGCTCACTCACGGCCTCTTCGGTCAGGGCTTGCAGCTCGGTGTCGAGCGGCAACTGGAGATCAGCGATGAACGCGGGCACCGACGCAAGGTATGGGCCTGAGGCCAGGCGATTTTGGGTGCGTGAGCCGTACTCGTCCTGCACCTTGTGCCAAGTGCGTTCTTCGTAGTGGATAGCCAGCCAGTGCGACTTCTCCTTAGACGTGGTCATGCAGCGAGCATACCGATTCTTGGTTACTTATCCATTGCTATGAGCCCTGCTAAGTGTGAGTAGAACCGAGTCGGTGACGAGGGAACAATTGACCGCCCTTCAATGGACTTCGCTTGGCTGCTGTCTACGCGTAAATCGCTAGCGGGATGATTCGAATGGACTTCCCTGCGATACGGGAAGTGAGTTCTGGATTGAGCAATGCGTCAACGGTGGTGCCGCCGAACTTTGCTGGGCTTTGTGAGCTGAGGGTCGCCTTCATGCCGGCAATCAGAGCGTCAACACCGTCAGGGTTCACGTTGCGGAGAAGCTTGTTTCTCTGAAGAACCGGAACATTCTCTTCGGCCGGGGAAATTGCCTTCCCGAGAACAGTGAACACGCCGTCGAGAATCCTGTCTTCATCGTCTACGACGAAATGAGGGTTGTCGCAGATAGTGACTGCAGTGAACGTGTCGTCATCGCTCCCCACGAGTCCGTAGTATTCGCGGGTCTTGTCCCGTCGAAAGTCAGCTTGAACTGCTCTCGTAACGTCTCCCCAGAGGTCCCCCTGCGCCGTCCCAGTATGCTCCATCTTCAGGGCAGCAATTCGTACCTTCTCCAGGTCGCCATAGTCATTGAAGAGGGCAAGCTCTTTTTTCTTGACGATGAACTTCGCGATCTGGGAGACGAGTTCGGGGGTAACAACATCCATGATTGTCACAAGTTCTGATGGCCTGAAAGTGGCTTGATACTCCACGAACTCGCCACCCTCAATTGACTCGGCGTCAGCAACGGAACTAAGGGTGCGCAGTAAGCCTTTCTCCTTCAACGCACGGCGAACAACGTTCAGGTAGAAGGCCTGCGAGTACACAAACGACTGCGTGGACCGTGAGCCAGTGCTGACGGCCTTTGCGAGGGAGCCGGCCAGAGTGATATCGCCCGCAACAGTAGCCTTGCCGACCAACGGGAATTTCGCCGTAGCGTCTGCCGTCAACGTCGCATCAGCGTCGCCCGACTTAGTCTTCGACGAATCGCTATGTGTCTCCTCAATGGTCGAGGTGACAAGCGGGGAGTCCAGCAACTGCTGCACGAGACCGGCTATATGTTCAGAATTCTGGTAAATCGAAATCGTTGGTCGTTCCAACGCAGCTTCGGCGAGCGTATTCCTCGTCAACTTTTCCCCCTGATTTCAAAATAAAATCCCGCTTCAGTGTCCCTGAGCGGTCTTTTGCCACCCTACTTGCACCTACAGACAACGCCGTCGGTGGCCCTCTGTGTGAAGCAAAGTTGGGTCACATGCGTCATGGCGCTGCGTACGCGGCGCTCTATCTTGGAGCGCCCACGCGCGACGAGCTACTCATCGTCACCGCTGGCGTGGGCAATCTCGTGGCGTGCAGCTTCCATGCGTTTCTGCGTTTCGGTCAGCTGGTCCCGCCCACCTGGGTGTGGCACGGGAAACCAAACCGTCGCCGCCCGCGCGGCGTAACGCTCGGCCAACAGCTCGGCTTCTCTCGTTCCGTACAGCCGTGGCTGCTTGCCGTTCTCGGTGATTGTGTACTCCCCGCTGGAGCCAGGGTAGCTCCAGACCCAGGCGATTAAGCCTGCGGTTCGGAGTTCGTCGAGGAAATCGCCTAAGTGCGCTTGCCTCGCGATTCGGTAGGGATGTTTCATGTCATCTCCGCTCTGATTGCAGCATGCGGCCAGAGCTCAGCGTTCAGCCCGCGCTCGAGGTGTGTGATGGTCCATGCGTCCGGCCAACTCTTGCCGTTGAGCGCATTCAGAACCGTTACGTGACTGAGCCCGCATTCTGTGGCAACGGACCGCGCGCTGTTGTCGCCGATTGCATCTCGAACGTTCAGGGCGAACTGACGCACAACCTCTGCGCTCGGGTTGTCCGAAGGATTCTCCGGCCAACCCGTGCACAATTCAATAGGTAGAGGTCGCTTTACGTTCGCCATTCGCAGCGCCCCTTCAAATCGGGAAAGCAATTAGCTGAAGGAGCATCGCTGCCCCACGTGGCCAAGTCAGATGCGAAAATGGCCAACTAATTTGCGAAATGGCCAACTAAATCGCGAAACAACACCAGGGCTAGAAGTCCCAGTCGGCGTCTTCCGTGTTGACGGCCTTGCCGATCACGTACGAGGAGCCCGACCCGGAGAAGAAGTCGTGGTTCTCGTCGGCGTTCGGCGAGAGCGCGGACAGGATCGCCGGGTTCACGTCGCACACCTCCTTGGGGAAGATGGCCTCGTAGCCGAGGTTCATCAGGGCCTTGTTGGCGTTGTAGTGCAGGAACTTCTTGACGTCCTCGGTCAGGCCGACGGTGTCGTAGAGGTCCTGGGTGTACTGCACCTCGTTCTCGTAGAGCTCGAAGACGAGGTTGAACGCGTAGTCCTTGATCTCGTCGCGACGCTCCTGCGTCGCCGCCTCGAGGCCCTTCTGGAACTTGTAGCCGATGTAGTAGCCGTGCACCGCTTCGTCACGGATGATCAGGCGGATGAGGTCGGCCGTGTTGGTCAGGCGGGCGCGGCTGGAGAACCACATCGGCAGGTAGAAGCCCGAGTAGAACAGGAACGACTCGAGCAGCACCGAGGCGACCTTGCGCTTGAGCGGGTCGTCGCCCTGGTAGTAGTCCATCACGATCGAGGCCTTGCGCTGCAGGTTGACGTTCTCCGTCGACCAGCGGAACGCCTCGTCGATGTCCTTGGTGTTGCTCAGGGTGGAGAAGATCGACGAGTAGCTCTTGGCGTGCACGGACTCCATGAACGCGATGTTCGTGTAGACGGCCTCTTCGTGCGGGGTGATCGAGTCGGGGATCAGCGAGACGGCGCCGACGGTGCCCTGGATCGTGTCGAGCAGGGTCAGGCCGGTGAACACGCGCAGGGTGAGCTGCTGCTCGACCGGGGTGAGCTGGTTCCAGGACTGCACGTCGTTCGACAGCGGGATCTTCTCCGGCAGCCAGAAGTTGTTGGTCAGCCGGTTCCAGACGTCGACGTCTTTCTCATCTTCGATCTTGTTCCAGTTGATCGCATCGACATGCGAGATGAGCTTGAGCTTGTCAATCATTTCGTGTTCCTTTTTCGGCCTGTCTCAGTCTTCGGCCGGTATCGGACGAGTCAGCGTGCACTGTGATTACAGCATCCACAGTAGATGAAGCGGTGCTGTGCTTAGAGCATGCACGAGACGCAGCCGTCGACCTCGGTCCCTTCGAGGGCCATCTGGCGGAGACGGATGTAGTAGATGGTCTTGATGCCCTTGCGCCACGCGTAGATCTGCGCCTTGTTGATGTCGCGGGTCGTCGCGGTGTCCTTGAAGAAGAGCGTGAGCGAGAGACCCTGGTCGACGTGCTGCGTTGCCGCGGCGTAGGTGTCGATGATCTTCTCCGCACCGATCTCGTAGGCGTCCTGGTAGAAGTCCAGGTTGTCGTTCGTCATGAACGGGGCCGGGTAGTAGACGCGGCCGAGCTTGCCTTCCTTGCGGATCTCGATTTTCGAGGCGATCGGGTGGATCGACGAGGTCGAGTTGTTGATGTAGGAGATCGACCCGGTCGGCGGCACGGCCTGCAGGTTCTGGTTGTAGATGCCGTGTTCGATGACGGATGCCTTCAGCTCGGCCCAGTCGGCCTGGGTCGGGATGCGCACCCCGGCCTTCTCGAACAGCTCGGCGCCGCGGGCGGTGGACGGGACCCACGCCTGGTCGGTGTACTTGTCGAAGAATGCGCCGGAGGCATACGTCGAGTCCTCGAAGCCGGCGAACGCGTGGCCGCGTTCGATGGCGAGGGTGTTCGAGGCGCGGAGGGCGTGGAACAGCACCGTGTAGAAGTAGATGTTCGTGAAGTCGATCGCTTCTTCGCTGCCGTAGTACACCCGCTCGCGGGCGAGGTAGCCGTGCAGGTTCATCTGGCCGAGGCCGATCGCGTGCGACTTGTCGTTGCCGTCTTCGATCGAACGAACCGAGGCGATGTGGCTCTGCTCGGAGACCGAGTTGAGGCCACGGATCGCGGTTTCGACGGTCTTGCCGAAGTCCGGCGAGTCCATCGACAGGGCGATGTTCATCGACCCGAGGTTGCAGGAGATGTCCTTGCCGATGGTGTCGTAGGACAGGTCTTCGTTGTACGTGGTCGGTGTGTTGACCTGGAGGATCTCCGAGCACAGGTTCGACATGTTGATGCGGCCCTTGATCGGGTTCGCCGCGTTGACGGTGTCCTCGAACATGATGTACGGGTAGCCGGACTCGAACTGGATCTCCGCGAGGGTCTGGAAGAAGTCGCGCGCCTTCATCTTGGACTTCTTGATCCGCGGGTCGTCGACCATCTCGTGGTACTTCTCGCTCACGGAGATGTCGGCGAAGGGCACACCGTAGACGCGCTCGACGTCGTAGGGCGAGAACAGGTACATGTCCTCGTCCTTCTTGGCGAGCTCGAAGGTGATGTCGGGGATGACGACGCCGAGCGACAGGGTCTTGATCCGCACCTTCTCGTCGGCGTTCTCACGCTTGGTGTCGAGGAAGCGCATGATGTCGGGGTGGTGCGCGTGCAGGTACACGGCGCCGGCACCCTGGCGGGCACCGAGCTGGTTCGCGTAGCTGAAGGAGTCTTCGAGGAGCTTCATCACGGGGATGATGCCGCTCGACTGGTTCTCGATCTGCTTGATCGGGGCGCCGGACTCACGGATGTTGCTGAGCAGCAGCGCGACGCCGCCGCCGCGCTTGGAGAGCTGGAGCGAGGAGTTGATGCCGCGGGCGATCGACTCCATGTTGTCTTCGATGCGGAGCAGGAAGCAGGAGACGAGTTCGCCGCGCTGCGCCTTGCCCGAGTTCAGGAACGTCGGCGTTGCGGGCTGGAAACGGCCGGCGATGATCTCCTCGACGAGGCCGGTCGCGAGCTTCTCGTCGCCCTGGGCGAGGCCGAGTGCGGTCATGACGACGCGGTCTTCGAAACGCTCGAGGTACCGGTTGCCGTCGAAGGTCTTGAGCGTGTACGACGTGTAGTACTTGAACGCACCGAGGAAGGTCTGGAAGCGGAACTTCTTCGAGTACGCGAGGTCGTTGAGCCTCGTGATGAATTCGAAGGAGTACTGGTCGAGCACGGCCTGCTCGTAGTATTCCTTCTCGACCAGGTAGTCGAGGCGTTCCCGGAGGGAGTGGAAGAACACCGTGTTCTGGTTGACGTGCTGCAGGAAGAACTCCCGGGCCGCCTCCCTGTCCTTATCGAACTGGATTTCCCCGTTCGGCCCATAGAGGTTGAGCATGGCATTGAGGGAGTGATAGTCCATCGCCAGCGCGACCTGCGCGTGCGGGGCTACTTTCACGGCTGTTGCTTCCAAAATGATTCCAATCCGTCGTGAACGATGCGCACATCATCCGGAGTTCCCAATACTTCAAATCGATACATATGCGGCACGTTGCACTTTGCCGCGATGATGTCCCCCGCGATGCAGAATGCCGTGCCGAAGTTCATGTTGCCCGCGCCGATCACGCCGCGGATGAGCGAACGGTTGTGTTCGTCGTTCAGGAAGCGGATGACCTGCTTCGGCACAGCTCCCCTGGCCTCGCCGCCGCCATAGGTCGGCACGACGAGCACATAGGGCTCCGTCGCCCGGAGCGGCTCGTCGCGCGCGTACAACGGGATGCGTGCGGCAGGCCGGCCGAGTTTCTCCACGAACCTCTGGGTGTTCCCCGAGGTGCTGGAGAAATAGACGATCTCAGCCATTGGATGCCGGCCTCACTCTCGAACCGCGTGCTTCAGTCCCGTAGCGCAGACCGCTCAGGCGAGACGTGCGGCGAGTTCGTTGATCTTGTCCGGGCGGAAGCCGGACCAGTGGTCCTCGTCGGTGATGACGACGGGCGCCTGCAGGTAGCCGAGTGCCTTGACGGCCTCGAGGGCGTTCTCGTCGACGGAGAGGTCGAGCACTTCGTACTCGATGCCCTTGTTGTCGAGGGCCCGGTAGGTGGCTGTGCACTGCACGCAGGAGGGCTTGGTGTAAACCGTGATTGCCATGTGGAAGGCCTTTCTCGTGGTTCAGAAGAGTAGTGGTTCAGAAGTGAGTGCGCCAGTACGACTGTGCAAGTGCGATGCGGCCCTGCGAAACGCGGGATGTCACGGGTGTTGCGGCGTTGCTGTGCTGGAGATCAATACTACATGTAGTGCCTCCCAATGGGAATGGCCACTACATGCGGTAATTACAATTATGTAGTTATCCACCGACATTCGTGATGTTGTCAACAGGCTGGCGCATTCGGAGGCCCGCTTTCCCGCGGAAATCGCCGGGTTATCCACATCCTGCAGAATCAGCATTCGCACCTCTGTGGATAACTCACCGCGGGCGTGTCGCCGCCGGGAGCGGCTAGGCGCGCGGGGCGGACGACTCGCGGACGACGAGTTCAAGGACCGAGCTCGGCAGGTCGGGCGCCTCCTCGTCCTCGAGCACGGCGAGGAGGGTGCTCAGGATGTTGCGGCCGAGTTCGTCGAAGTCCTGGCGCATGGTCGTCAGTGTCGGGGAGAAGAACGCGGCCTCGGGGATATCGTCGAACCCGATGACGCTCACGCGGTCCGGCACGGCGAGTCCGTTGCGGACGAGGGCGTGGATGAGTCCGAGTGCCATCTGGTCGTTGCCGGCGAACACGGCCGTGAAGTCGCCATAGGCGCCGGATTCGATCAGGTCCATGCCGAGGCGGAACCCGCTCGCAGGCGACCAGTCGCCGATCAGCGGTTCCCTCGCGATGAGGCCGCGGTCGCCCAGTTCGTCACGCCAGCCCCTGGCTCGTTCGATGGCGTCGACGGAGTCGGCCGGTCCGGCGAGGTGCACGATATTGGTGTGGCCGAGTTCGGCGAGGTGCGTGACGGCGATCCGCGCACCGCGGTAGTTGTCGACGCCGACCCGGTGGAATCCGCCGCGGCCGCTCGACTCCACCGCGATGAGGGGCACCCCGAGTTCGATGCCCCTGACGGCCTCGAGGGCGCTGCGGTGCGCCGCGATCAGCACGATCGCCTCGACGTTCTGCCGCAGGAGGAGCTCAACGGCGGAACGCAACGACTCCGGGTCCGACTCGAGCATGCTCGCCATGCTCACCGCGTACCGGGCGTCCCTCGCCGCCTCGTTGAACCGCAGGACGGTGCTCGAGGGTCCGTAGTCCGGTCCTCCTGTTGTGATCAGGCCGATCGTCCGGGAGCGGCGGGTGACGAGGGCGCGCGCAGCGGGTGACGGCCGGTAGCGGAGCTGCTTGATCGCGTTCTCGACACGTTCCCGTGTCGCGGGGCGCACATTGGGAAGGTCGTTGAGCACCCGGGAGACCGTCTGGTGCGAGACGCCGGCCAGCCGCGCGACGTCGAAGATGTTGGCGACGCGCGCCTTCTCATCGTCCTTGCTCACCAGGCTCATTGGCTCCCACCGATGCGTGTTCAACGCATCGTCTCTCTGTCCCCTTATTCTGGCTCACGCGCGGGTGCCGTGGCCGACACGCTCTCGCCGGACGCGTTATCGACGGCGTGCCGTCAGGACCTTCTGAAGGACGATGAAGACGAGGAGGAGCCCGCCGATGAAGATCCGGGTCCACCACGAGCTGAGGGTGCCTTCGAAGGTGATGATCGTCTGGATCGTGCCGAGCACGAGCACGCCGAGCACAGAGCCGAGCACGAAGCCGTACCCACCCGTGAGCAGGGTCCCGCCGATCACGACCGCGGCGATCGCGTCGAGTTCGGTGCCGACCGCCGTGAGGCTGTATCCCGAAAGCGTATAGAAGGTGAAGAGCACCCCGGCAAGGCCGGAGCAGAATCCGCTGATCACGTAGACGAGCACCTTGGTCCTGGCCACCGGCAGTCCCATCAGCATGCCCGACTGTTCCCCGCCGCCGATCGCGTAGACGGTGCGGCCCAGCCGGGAGTAGTGCAGCACGAGGAACGCGACCAGGACCACAAGAAGGGCGATCACGACGCTCGCCGTGATGCTCATGCGACCGCCGAACGAGATCCTGGTCTGCGCGAGGCTGACGAAGACCGGGTCGGTGATCGAGATCGAGTCCTTGCTGATCACGTAGCAGAGTCCCCTGGCGAGGAACATCGCGGCGAGGGTCGCGATGAACGGCTGGATCTTGAAGATGTGAATCATGAGTCCGACCAGGAGTCCGAGCACCGATGTCAGCACGAGGATGAGCGGGATCACGACCGAGGCAGACCAGCCGGACTGGAGCAGGCTCGCGGCGATCATGGTCGACAGGGCGAGGACGGCCCCGACCGACAGGTCGATGCCCCCGGTCAGGATCACGAACGTCATCCCGACCGCCAGCACGATCAGGTAGGCGTTGTCGACGAACAGGTTGAGGATCACGGGCCCGGAAACGAAGCCACGATAGCGGCTGCCACCGATCGCGAAGATGGCGATGAGCAGCACGAGGGTCACGAGGACGGGGCCGTACTTCGGGCTCGTGAACGCGGACGAGACCCGGCCGAGCAGTCGGCGGCCCGCGTCGACGGGCGCGGAGGAGGTGTCGATGCTCATGAGACGGACGCCCTTTCGGCGGTTCGGGTGCCCGGACGTCCCCGGCCGAGTGACCGGCGCCAGCGGCCGAACGTGGCGTTCGTCGTTGGCGACTGCAGCAGGCAGACGGCCGTCACGACCGCGGCCTTGAAGACCATCGTCGCGATGGGTGGGATGCCGACCGTGTACACCGTTGTGACGAGGGTCTGGATGACGAGGGCGCCGACGAGGGTGCCGAGGAGTGAGTACCGGCCGCCTGCGAGAGAGGTTCCTCCGATCACCACCGCGAGGATCGCATCCAGTTCGATGAAGAGGCCGGTGTTGTTGGCATCGGCCGCCGTCTGGTTCGAGGTCAGGATGAGGCCGGCGATGGCGGCCGCGAATGCCGAGAAGGTGTACACGGTGATCAAGAGGCCCCGCGACCGGACGCCGGCCTGCCTGCTCGCCTCCGGATTGATTCCGACCGATTCGATCAGGAGCCCGAGGGCCGTGCGCCGGGTGAGCAGGGCGGCTGCGGCAAAGATGACGGCCGCGATGACGACGGAAACCGGGATGCCGAGGACGAATCCGGACCCGATGACCTTGAAGGGAGGACTGTTCACGGTGAGGATCTGGCCCTCCGTGATAAGCATCGCCGCGCCGCGCCCGGCGGTCATCAGGATCAGCGTCGCGATGATGGGCTGGATCCCGAGCACGGCGACCAGGAACCCGTTCCACAGGCCGAGGACGAGGGCGATCAGGAGCGCGGCGATCACGGCGACCGCGACCGTGCCGATGCTGCCCGGTTCCGGGGAACCGAGGATGATCGAGCAGGCCACGGCACCGGCGATCGCGCACACGGCGCCCACGGAGAGGTCGATCCCACGCGTCGCGATGACGAGAGTCATTCCGACCGCGATGATGAGGGTCGGCGCGCCGTTGCGGGCGATGTCCACGAGGCTGCCGAAAAGGTGCCCGTTCTTGACCTCGAGGCTGAAGAAGCCGGGGAAGGCGACGAGGTTGATGGTGAACAGGACGAGCAGCATCACCACCGGCCAGAACAACCGGCTCGAGAACATCCGGTTCATCGTTCCACCGCCGTCAGTTCGCCGTCGGCGATGATGGCCAGGAGGCTGTCAACGGTCAGGTCGTCATTGACGATGTCGGCGACGAGCCTGCGGTCCCTCATGATCGCGATCCTGCTGCTGAGGCGCAGCACCTCCTCGAGTTCCGCCGAGATGAACAGCACCGACATCCCGTTTTCGGCGAGGTTGACCACGAGTTTCTGGATCTCGGCCTTCGCGCCCACATCGATGCCCCTTGTCGGTTCATCGAGGATCAGCAGCCGCGGCGCGACGGCGAGCCACCTGGCCAGCAACACCTTCTGCTGGTTGCCTCCGGAGAGGTTCCTGACGATGGCGTCTGGGTTGGCCGGCCGGATGTTCAGGGCCTGGATGTAGCTGACCGCGAGCTCGTCGCGGCGCTTCCGAGAGATCGGATGGAACCAGCCGCGGTCAGCCTGCAGCGCGAGCACGATGTTGTCCCGCACGGTGAGGTCCTCGACGATGCCCTCGGCGCGGCGGTTCTCCGAGGAGTAGGCGACTCCCCGCGCGAGGGCCGAACGAGGCGTTCGGAACCGGTGCGGCGTGCCGTCGATCACCAGTTCCCCGGAGTCCGGTCGGTCGATTCCGGAGAGGATCCTGGCGAGCTCGGTGCGCCCGGAGCCCAGGAGACCGGCGAGCCCGACGACCTCGCCGGTGTAGACCCGGAGGTCGACCGGCGCGATGGACCCCTTGCGCCCGAGCGCCGTCGCGGCCAGAAGGGGCACTTCGTCGTCTTCCCCGCCGCCAGGCTCGACGATCCGCCGCTCGAGGGCGTCGAGGATCGCGAGTTCCTTCCCGATCATCTTCTGCACGAGGTCGAGGCGCAGGATCTCTGCCGTGCGGTATTCACCGACGAGTTTGCCGTTCCGAAGGACCGTGAGGCGGTCCGAGATCTCATAGACCTGGTCGAGGAAGTGGGAGACGAAGAGGATCGCGACGCCCTCGGCCTTGAGCTCGCGGATCACCCGGAAGAGTTCGGCGACTTCGTCGGCGTCGAGGCTCGACGTCGGCTCGTCGAGGATCAGGACCTTCGCGTTGACGTCGATGGCCCTGGCGATCGCGACGAGCTGCTGGACAGCGAGCGAGTGCGAACCGAGCAGTGAACCGGGATCGATGTCGAGGTGCAGGCCGCGGAGGAGTTCCACAGCCCGACGCCGGGTGGCCCGCCAATCGATGCCGCCGAACCGGCGGGGTTCCCGACCGAGCATGATGTTCTCGGCGACGCTCAGGTTTCCGAGCAGGTTCACCTCCTGATAGACGGTGCTGATCCCGGCATTCTGGGCCTGGGCGGGGCCCGCGAACGAGACCCGGTTGCCGGCGAGCAGGATCTCGCCGCTGTCGGCCGGGCCGCTGTCGATCGCATAGACACCGGTCAGCGCCTTGATCAGGGTCGACTTGCCTGCACCGTTCTCCCCGAGCAGCGAGTGCACCTCGCCGGGGAACATCCGGAAGTTCACCCCGTCGAGGGCCTTGACGCCGGGGAAGGAGATCGAGATGTTCGTCATCTCGACGACGGGGGCCTGTGCGTTCATTCACGTTCTCTCTTCATCGTCGTGCGAGCGGATGCCGGTTCCCGGCGGCAGGGACCGGCCGGCCGGATGGCCTGCCGATTCGAGCCGCCGGAGACCGGCGAAGCGGTACCGGATCCGCTCAGTACTGACGGGTGGGAAGTGCGGCAGTCGCCTGCTCCTGGGTGAAGGTCGTCTCCTCCGTCAGGATGCGCTTCTCGACGCTCTCCCCCGCGACGACCTTCTTGACGATGTCGACCAGCTGCTTGCCGAGGAGCGGAGAGCACTCGACGATGAAGTTGATCTTGCCGTCGGAGAGCGCCTGCATGCCGTCCTTCACTGCGTCGATGGTGACGATCTTGATGTCCTTCCCCGGCACCTTGCCCGCCGCTTCGACGGCCTCGATCGCGCCGAGGCCCATGTCGTCGTTGTGGGCGAAGATCAGGGTGGCGTCCGGGTTGGACTTCAGGAGCGCCTCGGTGACCTGCTTTCCGCCCGCCCTCGTGAAGTCGCCGGTCTGCGAAGCGACGATCTGGAACTTCGGATCGGCCTTGATGACGTCGGCGAAGCCCTGTGCGCGGTCGATGGCGGGAGCCGCGCCCGTTGTGCCCTCGAGTTGGATGATCTTGACCGGATCGGTCTGGTTCTTGTATTCGTCGACGACCCACTGGCCGGCCTTCTGGCCTTCCTTGACGAAGTCGGAACCGAGGAAGCTCACGTAGAGGCTGTCGTCCTTCGAGTCGACGGCACGGTCCGTGAGGACGACCGGAATCCCGGCGTCCTTCGCTTCCTTCAGGACCGCGTCCCAGCCGGTCTCGACGACGGGAGAGAACGCGATGACGTCGACGCCCTGGGTGATGTACGAGCGGATGGCCTTGATCTGGTTCTCCTGCTTCTGTTGCGCATCCGAGAACTTGAGCTGCATTCCGGACGCGGCGAACGCATCCTGGATGTCCTTCGTGTTCGCGGTCCGCCAGCCGCTCTCCGCGCCGACCTGGGCGAAGCCGACGACGATGTCGCCCGGTGCCTTCGCAGCGCCCGTCGAGCTGGTGTCTGCGGCAGTGGAACATCCCGTGAGGGCCAGGAGAAAGGCGCCGACGGCGACCGCTCCGATCATCTTCCTGATCATGTGACTAAACCTCCTTGTTTAGCGTCCCGGCGGAACATTCTGCTGCGTGTCTCGGTGCCGGGCGACCAGGTCGTTCTGGTCGATGTCGAAATGTTAGCGCTCACAAGCGCGCGTTCACAAGCCCTCCCGATATCTTTTCGATCTCCTGTGAAGCGGGGATCCCCGGCATCCGTTCGGCGATTGTGAACGCTCATAACCGAGGCCCCTCATGCAAGCGGAGCCGACCCCTGGCCGGGGCCGGCTCCGCCGGATGATGCGATATCTGTTACTTGGTGAGCGGCGAGAGCTTGGGATCGTTCGCGTAGGCCTCTGCCGCGTTGGCCTTCGTCACGATGACCGGAGGCAACAGGTAGGCGGGAACGATCTTGACGCCGTTGTCGTACGACTTGGTGTCGTTCACGTCGACGGCCTCGCCCTTCTGCAACGCCTGGGCCATCTTGATGGCCTGGGCGACGAGCAGGCGGGTGTCCTTGTTGATCGTGGAGTACTGCTCACCGGCCATGATCGACTTGACCGACTCCACCTCGGAGTCCTGGCCGGTCACGATCGGGATGGGCTTGCCTGCTGCCTTCACCGAGGTGATGATCGCGCGCGCCAGGGTGTCGTTCGGGGAGAGCACGCCGTCGAGGGCCTTGTCCCCGTAGGTGCTGGTCAGGAGCGAGTCCATCCGGCTCTGCGCGTTCTCGGCCTTCCAGCCGGCGGTCGCCGTCTGCTTGATGTCGGTCTGGCCGGAGGCGACGACGAGGGTGCCGGCGTCGATCTTCGGCTGGAGAATGCTCATCGCGCCGTTGAAGAAGACCGCGGAGTTGGCGTCGTCGGAGGAACCGGAGAAGAGCTCGATGTTGTACGGCCCGGCCGCCTTCCGGGAGGCGAGCCCATCGAGGAGGGCCTGGCCCTGGAGCTCACCGACCTTGAAGTTGTCGTACGCCACGTAGTAGTCCACGTCCGGCGTGTTGAGGATCAGCCGGTCGTAGGCGATGACCGTCGCACCCGCGTCCTTCGCCGCCTTCACCTGGGTGCCGAGCTGGCCGCCGTCTGCCGCGCCGATGATGATGACCTTGGCGCCGTTGGTGACCATCGCCGAGATCTGGTCCTGCTGGTCTTTGACCGTCGTCGAGGCGCCGGCGTACTGCACGTCGCCCTTGAACCCGGCCGTCTTGAGGCCGTCTTCGAAGAGGCCTCCGGCGAGGACCCAGTTCTCAGAGGTCTTCGAGGGAAGCGCGACGCCGATCACCGAGTCCGCCGGGAATCCGGCGGCCGCTGTGGAACCGCCCGTGGTGTCGGTGCGGGTGGAACACCCGGAGAGTGCCATCAGGGCTACGGCGGCGAGCGCTGTAGTCGCAAGGAGTTTTCGCATGTTCGATCGCTTTCTACTCAATGTGGTGGAGCAGGGATTGTGCTGTGCTGGGTGTGGAGCGAGATCGGGAGAGGTCATGCGGATGCCGCGGATCAGGAGGGCATGCTCGCCGGCGGTCTGGCCGTGTCCGGCGTCCCGGAGTCGGGGACGACCATCGGCGCTTCGTCCGGAGCCGGGGTGGTCTTCCGGTTCCGGGTCATGAACCCGAGGATCGACGGCCGGCCCTGTTTCTTGTTCCAGACATCCACCCCCACGGCGAGGAGAAGCACGAGACCCTTGATGATCTGCACCCGGTCGCTTCCGACACCGAGGAGCTGGAGCCCGTTGTTGAGCACGGCCATCACGAGACCGCCGATGATGGAGCCCGTGACCGTGCCGATTCCGCCGGAGACCGCCGCACCGCCGATGAAGACGGCGGCGATGGCGTCGAGCTCCCAGCTCAGCCCGTCCTGCGGTCCGGAAGCGACCGAGCGGGCGACGAAGATCATGCCGGCGAGGGCGGCCAGGATCGACATGTTCATCATCACGAGGAAGTTGATCCGGCGGGACTTGACGCCGGAGAGTTCGGCGGCGAGCTTGTTTCCGCCGACCGCGTAGACGTGACGGCCGAAGATCGTGTTCCGGGTGACGAACGAGTACACGAGCACGAGCACCCCGAGGATGATCCCGGAGACCGGGAAGCTCGTTCCGGTGCGGCCGCCCGCGAAGAGGAAGGACGCGTAGACGACGACCGCATTGAGCAGCACGACCTTGACGACGCTCGCCCAGAGCGGGGACGGCGTCGAACCCATGATCCGCTGCACGCGGCGCGCCCGGATCTCCCGCCAGATCACGGCGATCACAATGATGAGCCCGAGCAGGAGGGTGAGGTTGTTGTACCCGGTGTACGGCCCCACCTCCGGAAGATACCCGGAGCCGATGGTGGTGAAGCCAGGGGGGACGGGCACCGTGTTCGCGTTGCCGATCAGCTGGTTGCCGCCGCGGAAGATGAGCATGCCGGCGAGGGTGACGATGAAGGCCGGCACTCCGACGAAGGCGACCCACCAACCCTGCCACGCCCCGATCAGCATGCCCACGAAGAGGCCGAAGAGGATGGCGAGAGGCCAGGGCAGGTTCCAGTCCTTCATCGAGGTTGCGACGACGATGCCCACGAACGCGGCGACGGACCCGACGGACAGGTCGATGTGCCCGGCGATGATCACGATCACCATCCCGATGGCGAGGATCAGGATGTACGAGTACTGGCTGACGAGGTTGATCAGGTTGCCTGAGGACAGGGTCAGGCCGTTGGTGAGGTACTGGAAGAGCAGGATGATCGCGATCAGGCTGAAGAGGATGCCGAACTGACGCAGGTTTCCCCCGCCGAACAGCTTCCGCGCGCTGCGCGCCTCGCTCGTGGTCGTGGTCTCGGTAGTCATCAGCTGCGAACCTTCTTTCTGGCGCTCGTCATGCTCTTCATCAGGGTCTCCGGGTCGGCCTCCGCCGCGGGGATGCAGTCCGTGATCGCACCCTCGAAGACCGTGTAGATGCGGTCGGCGAGCCCCAGGAGCTCAGGGAGTTCCGAGGAGATCAGGATGACGCCCTTCCCCTGCGCCGCGAGGTTCTGGATGATGCCGTAGATCTCGTACTTGGCGCCGACGTCGATGCCCCGGGTGGGTTCGTCGAGGATGAGCAGGTCGGGGTCCGTGAACATCCACTTGGCGAGGACGACCTTCTGCTGGTTGCCGCCGGAGAGCTTGCTGACCCCGGAATCGACCGTCGGCGTCTTGATCCGGAGGCTCGTGCGGTAGCCCTCCGCGATCGAGTACTCCTTGCCGTCGTTGACGACGGGACCGGCCGAGATCTTGGAGAGCTTCGCGGACACGATCGAACGCTTCACGTCGTCGAGCAGGTTGAGGCCGAGCGCCTTGCGGTCTTCACTCACATAGGCGAGTCCGTGGTCGATGGCCTCTGCCACGTTCCTCAGTTCGATCTCCTTGCCGTCCTTGAACATCCGTCCGGAGAGGAAGGTGCCGTAGGACCGGCCGAAAATACTCATCGCGAGTTCGGTGCGGCCGGCTCCCATGAGCCCGGCGATGCCGACGATCTCCCCGCGCCGCACGGTGAGGCTCGAGTTCTTGACCACCATCCGCTCCGTGACCTGCGGATGCTGCACGTTCCAGTCCCTGACCTCGAAGAACACCTCTCCGATCCTCGGGACATGGTCGGGGAAGCGGCTCTCGAGGCTCCTGCCGACCATGCCGCGGATGATGCGGTCCTCGTTGACCCCGTCCCGCACGACGTCGAGGGTCTCGATCGTCTTCCCGTCACGGATGATCGTGATGGAGTCGGCGACCTGTTCGATCTCGTTGAGCTTGTGGGAGATCATGATCGACGTGATCCCCTTGCCTTTGAGACCCCGGATCAGGTCGAGCAGGTGCTGCGAGTCTGCCTCGTTGAGCGCCGCGGTCGGCTCGTCGAGGATCAGGAGCTTGACCGACTTACTGAGCGCCTTGGCGATCTCCACGAGTTGCTGCTTGCCGACGCCGATGTTCTTGATCAGGGTGTCCGGATCTTCGCGGAGCCCGACCCGCGCGAGCAGTTCGAGGGCGGTCTTCTTGGCCGTGATCCAGTCGATCGCGCCCCACCGGGTCGGCTCGTTGCCGAGGAAGATGTTCTCGGTGATGGACAGCTCGGGGATCAGCGCGAGTTCCTGGTGGATGATCGCGATCCCGGCTTCCTCGCTCGAGCGGATGTCCCGGAAATGCACGGTCCTGCCCTGGTAGACGATGTCGCCGTCATAGGTCCCGTACTGGTACACCCCGGAGAGCACTTTCATGAGGGTGGATTTGCCTGCGCCGTTCTCACCGCAGATGGCGTGGATCTCCCCTGCCTTCACGGTGAGGGACACGTCGGACAGGGCCTTGACCCCGGGGAACTCCTTCGTGATCGATCGCATTTCCAGAATGACCGGCCCGTCCGCGCGGACGGGCTCGTCGTTCATGACGTGCTGGGTGGACATCATTGTGCTCCTTGCGCCAGATGCCACAGATAGTAACCGGCAGTGGCCGCGAGCAACAGGCTCCCTGCTGCCGCGACGTGTCACGCTTGGGTAACGGCTGATCGGATACACAAAAGGCAGATCGCAGGCGCAAAAAAGCGGGCCGGTCGTCCGAAGACGACCGGCCCGCTCTCGCGTGTTTGTGCGGGTCAGCGACCGCCGGAGCGACGCTTGTTGTACACGTCGAACGCGACGGCACCGAGCAGCACCAGGCCCTTGATGAGCTGCTGGTACTCCGTTCCGACACCGAGGATCGACATGCCGTTGTTCAGCAGCCCGATGATGAAACCACCGATGATGGCGCCGGTGACGGTACCGATACCACCGGTGACCGCGGCGCCACCGATGAAGACGGCGGCGATGGCGTCGAGTTCGAAGCCGTCACCGGCCTTCGGGTTGGCGAGGTTGAGCTGGGCGGTGAAGACGAGCCCGGCGAGTGCCGAGATGACGCCCATGTTCACGAAGAGCATGAAGGTGACGCGCTTGGTCTTGATGCCCGACAGTGCAGCGGCGTTCAGGTTGCCACCGATGGCGTAGATGTGGCGGCCGAAGACGCTGTTCGACATCACGGATGCGTAGACGACGATCAGGACGCCGAGGACGATCAGGACGATGGGCGTGCCACGGTAGCTCGCGAGCAGGTACGTGATGCCGAGGATCATCGCTGCGGTGAACACCAGCTTGGTGAGGAACCAGGCGAACGGCTCGTCTTCGACGTCGTACTTCGCGCGGGCACGGCGCTGGCGGATGCCCTGGAGCACCAGGAAGAGCGTCGCAATGATGCCGATACCGAGGGTCAGCGGTTCGACAGCACTGGTTCCGCCGCCGAGGTCGGGGAGGAATCCGCTGCCGAGGGCGCGGAATTCGTCGGGGAACGGCGAGATCTGCTTGTTCTGCAGTGCTATCTGGGTGAGCCCACGGAAGGTGAGCATACCGGCCAAGGTCACGATGAAGGCCGGTATCCCGAAGTAGGCGATCCAGAAGCCCTGCCACATTCCCACGAGGGCGCCGACACCGAGGCACAGGATGATCGCGAGCCACCACGGCACATTCCACTGCGTGATCATCACGCCGGACATGGCGCCGACGAAGGCGACGACCGAACCGACCGAGAGGTCGATGTGGCCGGCGATGATGACCATGACCATGCCGACGGCGAGGATCAGGATGTAGCTGTTCTGCACGATCAGGTTCGTGACGTTGATCGGCTTCAGGGTGATGCCGTTGGTGGCCACCTGGAAGAAGATCACGATCGCGATCAGGGCGATGAACAGGCCGATTTGCCGCAGCTGGCCGGCGAGGTAATTAAGTGAAGATCTGAACACGCTCATCGCTTGTCCTTGTCCCTTTCCTGGGTCATGTTTTGCATAAGGAATTCGGCCGTCGTCTGCCCGCGGGCGACGTCCGCCGTGATCCGGCCTTCGAAGATGGTGTAGATCCGGTCGCAGATGCCGATCAGTTCCGGCAGTTCGGACGAGATCACGATGACGCCCTTGCCTGCGTCGGCGAGGCGGTTGATGATTCCGTAGATCTCATACTTGGCGCCGACGTCGATGCCGCGGGTGGGCTCGTCGAGGATGAGGACATCCGGGTCGGAGAACATCCACTTGGACAGCACGACCTTCTGCTGGTTTCCGCCGGAGAGCTTCCCGGCGAGGGCCTCAACCGTCGGAGCCTTGATGTTCATGCTCTTGCGGTAGCCCTCTGCGACGACGATCTCCTGGTTGGAGTCCACCCAGCCGCGCTTGGCGATCTTGTGCATGCCCACCGTGGAGATGTTGCGTTTGATGTCCTCGATCAGGTTGAGACCGTACCGCTTGCGATCCTCGGTTGCGTACGCCAGGCCGTGATCGATGGCGTTCGCTACCGTGCTCGTGTTGATCTTGACGCCGTTCTTGTACACGGTGCCGGAGATGTTGTGCCCGTAGCTGTGGCCGAAGACGCTCATCGCGAGCTCGGTCCTGCCCGCGCCCATCAGCCCGGCGATGCCGACGATCTCGCCGGCCCTGACGGTGATGTTCGCGTCCTTGACAACCCGGCGCTGGTGGTCGAGCGGGTGGTAGACGTTCCAGTCTTCGACCCGGAGGAGTTCCTCACCGATGTTCGGCGTGTGGTCGGGGTAGCGGCTGCCGAGGTCGCGGCCGACCATGCCCTTGATGATGCGCTCCTCGGAGATGTCATCGGTGTGCATGTCGAGCGTCTCGATGAGCTTGCCGTCACGGATGATGGTGACCTCGTCGGCGATGGCCTTGATCTCGTTCAGCTTGTGGCTGATCATGATCGAGGTGACGCCCTGGCCCTTGAGGTGCTTCATCAGGTCGAGCAGGTGCGCGGAGTCCTCGTCGTTGAGTGCTGCGGTCGGCTCGTCCAGGATCAGGAGTTTGACCTCCTTGGACAGGGCCTTCGCGATTTCCACGAGCTGCTGCTTGCCGACGCCGATGTCGCGGATCTTGGTGATCGGGTTGTCCTTGAGACCGACCCTGGCGAGCAGCTTGGCTGCCTCCATGTTGGTCTTGTTCCAGTCGATCCAGCCGTTGTTCTGCTGCTCGTTGCCGAGGAAGATGTTCTCGGCGATGGAGAGGAACGGGCTCAGCGCCAGCTCCTGGTGGATGATGACGACGCCTGAGGCCTCGGAGTCATTGATGGATTTAAAGGCCACCGGCTCATTTTCGAAGACGATCTCGCCCTCGTATGTGCCGTGCGGGTAGACGCCGGAGAGCACCTTCATCAAGGTGGACTTTCCTGCACCGTTTTCACCGCAAATCGCGTGGATGTGGCCTCGCTTCACCGCGAGGGAAACGTCCTGGAGGGCTTTCACTCCGGGAAAGGTTTTCGTGATGCTGCGCATCTCGAGAATATTCGTTGTCACCGTTACTTCTTCTTCCGGTGGAGAGAGGGTGGGTGGTGGTTGTGGTGCTGGTGCTTTCGGTGCTGGCAGTGGCGGCGGGGTGACCCGCCGCCACTGCCGGGGGAGCGAAGAACCTACTTGAGGTCGGCCTCGGTGTAGTAACCGGTGTCGACGAGCAGGGCCTTGTAGTTGTCCTTGGTAACGACCTGCGGAGCGAACAGGAAGGTCGGGACGACCTTGACCTTGTTGTTGTAGCTCTTCGTGTCGTTGACCTCGGGGGTCTTGCCGTTGAGCAGGTCGTCAGCCATCTTCACGGCCTCGTCGCCGAGCTGGCGCGTGTCCTTGTAGATGGAGGAGTACTGCTGGCCGGCGATGATCGACTTGACCGAAGCGGCCTCGGAGTCCTGACCGGTGATGATCGGGAGCTTGTCGGTGGCGTATCCCGAGCTCGTCAGAGCCGAGATGATGCCGATGGAGAGACCGTCATACGGGGAGAGCACGCCGTCGACCTTGGAGCCGTCGGAGTAGGTGCTCGCGATGAGGTTCTGCATCCGCTTCTGGGCGGTCGCCGGGTCCCAACGCAGGGTGGCGACCTGGGTGAAGCTGACCTGGCCGCTCTTGACGACGATGACGCCCTTGTCGATGTACGGCTGCAGGACGGAGATGGCGCCGTTGAAGAAGAACGTGGCGTTGTTGTCGTCGGGGCTGCCGCCGAAGAGTTCGACGTTGAACGGGCCGGTCTTGCCGGTGTCCTTGCCGTCCTTGTCCAGCACGCCGAGTCCGGTGAGCAGGCTCGTGGCCTGCAGCACGCCGACCTCGTTGTTGTCGAACGTGGTGTAGTAGTCGACGTTCTTGTTGCCGTTGATCAGGCGGTCGTACGCGATGACCTTGACGCCGGCCGCTGCGGCCTGGTCAAGCTGGTCGCTGAGCGCGGTGCCGTCGATCGACGCGATGATGAGGATCTTCGCGCCCTTCGTCAGCATGTTGCTGATCTGCTGGACCTGGGTGGGGATCTTGTCTTCGCCGTATTCGAGGTCGACCTTGTAGCCGAGCTTCTCGAGGGAGGCCTTGACAGCGTCGCCGTCCTTGATCCAGCGCTCGCTGGACTTGGTGGGCATTGCGACGCCGACAAGTGCACCGGCGTTGGCGCCCGCTGCAGCGGTGGTGGTGGCTGTGTCGCCACGTCCGCCGGAGCAGGCAGCGAGGGAGAGTGCGAGTCCAATGGCAGCGATGCCTGCGAGGACCTTACTTGTCTTCACTGAATTACCTTTCGTGGATCTGTTATCAACTCTGATGGCAGTTGTATTGGTGCTGCTATGTGATTACAGGCCTTGTGCCAGTCGGTAGTAGGCCTGGTTCCAACGCACCTAGCGGGTGAAATCCCGAAGGGTGGTGGTCTTATCGGTCACGAGAAGCTCGGTGCGAGCAATCGCGGCGAAATCGTGGGGGTCGAGAGTGGTGGAGAGAGCGGGCATCACTTCAGTGCTCCTTGCGGCGCTTGTCCGTAGACGTTCTGATAGCGGTTGTAGAGGGAGTCGATCGCGGCCTGCGGGATCGGGATGAGTGCTCCGCCCTGGCGGGCGATGTGCACGGTGCGGGCGACGTCTTCGACCATGACCGCGGCCTTGACCGCGTCCCTGGCGTCCTTGCCGATCGTGAAGGGGCCGTGGTTCTGCATCAGGACGGCCCGGGACCGGTGTCCCGTGAGGGCCGCGACGATGCCGCGGCCGATCGTGTCGTCACCGATGATCGCGAAGGTGCCGATCGGGATCGGGCCGCCGAACTCGTCGGCCATGGCCGTGATCACGCAGGGGATCTCCTCACCGCGGGCGGCCCAGGCGGTCGCGTAGGTGGAGTGCGTGTGCACGACACCGCCGATCTCGGGCATGTTGCGGTAGACGTAGGCGTGGGCGGCGGTGTCGCTCGACGGGGAACGGTCCGAGCCGGGGGTGCCGGGGATCACTGCGCCGTCGAGGTCGCACAGGATCATGTTCTCCGGGGCGAGGTCGGCGTAGTCGACGCCGCTCGGCTTGATCACGAAGAGGTCTGCGCCCGGGACGCGGCCGGAGACGTTGCCGCCGGTCCAGACCACGAGGCCGTTGCGGGTGAGTTCGGCGTGGAGGTCGGCGACATCGGCGCGGATGCGAGCGATCGCGACCTCGATCTGGGGTCCGTAGGTGCTCATGCGAACGCCACCGTACCGGTGGAGATACCCGCACCGCGCGTGAGGGCGTTCGGTCGGCGATCGCCTCCGATGACAGAGATCTCGGCGGATGCGTCGGCTGCGGGCGCGGCCTGTGCGTTCTCGATCACGAAATTCGACTCCTTTGTCATGCGGTGCTGAGGCCATGGCCGTCTGCGTACTCACGTGCGTACTTACATTGTCACGAAATGTGAACGGTCACAATCGCTGTGCTCACACTACGCCCGCAGTGGGCGTCCTTGTCAAGTCAGGGCGAAAAAGTGGCTGGTTGCGTTTTGGTAACCACCCGAAACGCGCCGGATTCAGAAGGCAGGGGGCCCTGTGGAGCCACGGACGATGAGCTCGGGAATGATCGGTGCGCGGAACTTGTCCGGGTCGTCACCGGCGATGGTGCCGAGCAGGAGGGCGATGCACCGGCGGCCCAGTTCCGCGAAGTCCTGGCGCACGGTCGTGAGCGGCGGCCAGAAGTGTGGCGCCTCCGGAATATCGTCGAACCCGACGATGCTCACATCCCGTGGGATGTCGAGCCCCGCATCCCTGACCGCGTGCATGATCCCGAGCGCCATCTGGTCGTTCGAGGAGAAAATGGCGGTGAAGTCGCGTTGCCGCAACAGTTCGCGCCCGGCGTGATAGCCGAAGTCCGCCGTCCAGTCCCCGAGGATCGGGGCGGTCGTCGGCACGTCCATCGCCCCCATTTCCTCCAGGAACCCGCGCATCCGCGCCTCGGCCTCGATCCAGTCCTGCGGCCCGGCGAGGTGGAAGATGCGCCGGTGCCCGAGGTCGATGAGATGCCGTGTGGCCAGTCGTGCACCGTGGATCTGGTCGACGGAGAGTGCGTGGTCATTGGGCCGGCCCGTCGACTGGAGTGTGACATACGGCACCTCGATCGAGAGCTGTTCGAGGACGTCGAAGACGCGGACCTGGGGGGCGATGACCACGATCCCCTCGACCGACTGGTACATCAGGTGGTCGAGTGCCGCTTCGATCGAGACAGTGTCGACCGAGGTCAGGTTCGCGGTGTTGACGTAATAGCCCGCCTCCCGCGCCGCA
>NZ_JASJVF010000008.1:0-34012 GCF_035019805.1 Cryobacterium sp. 10I1 | reverse complement strand
GGGTTGACACGGTGCAACAACTTTCCGGGCAGGGGACGGGTGGACCCGTCGCAGAAGGGGGACGGCACAAAACTATACCGTCCAGACGGTACAGTAGCACCATGACACCCTCGCCCGTCCAGCCCCCGCTCCGGTCAGCCGACCATTCCCCGACCCGGGACCGGGTCCTCGACGCGTTCACCGGGCTCCTCATCGACCAGGGCGAACGTGCGGCCACCCTCGAGGGTGTCGCCGCGGCGGCCGGCCTGTCGAAGGGCGGGCTGCTCTACCATTTCGGGTCGAAGGAGGCCCTGGTCCGGGGACTGCTCACCCGGCTCGAGGAGCTCGTGGCCGACGACATCGTACGCATCCGCTCTGCGGCGGCCGGACCCGTTGACTACCTGATCCGGACCTCGATGAGCGAGGGCACTCCCCTGGACCGCACCATCGCGGGAGCCGTGCGCCTGGCGCAGGGATCGCATCCGCTGGCCAACACGGCCGTTGTCTCAATGCGGCGCCAGTGGCTGGCCGTGATCGAGGAGACCGTCGGGGATCCGGACGTCGCAGAGGCGATCATGTTGATCAGTGACGGACTGTACTTCGGTTCCACCATCACGAGCGCGGCCTATCCCGCCGCCGACGTGGTGTCGGCGGCGAGACTGGACCGGTTGCTCGCCGTGATCGGTCGAATGACCGACCGGACCGCTACTCCGTGATGGCGATTTCGACCATCACGTCGGCCGAGATCGCGTCGCGCACGGTGGCGAGCAGGCTCGCCGAGACGGGTGAGTCGACGGTCAGCACGCTCAGCGCCTTGCCGCCGGCCTCGTGGCGGGCGATCTGCATGCCCGCGATGTTGATCTGGGCGTCGCCGAACTCGCGGCCGTAGACGGCGACGATTCCGGGGCGGTCGGTGTAGACCATCACGATCAGGTGCTCGGCGAAGGTGACCTCGACGTCGTACCCGTTGATCTCGACGATCTTCTCGATCTGCTTCGTGCCGGTCAGGGTGCCGGAGACGGAAACCTGTGAGCCGTCTGCGAGGGCGCCACGAATCTGGATGACGTTGCGGTACTCCGGCGATTCCTTGTCGGTGAGCAGGCGGACCGCGATGCCACGCTGCTCGGCGAGCAGCGGCGCGTTCACGTAGGAGACGGTCTCGCTCACGACGTTCGTGAAGATGCCCTTGAGTGCCGCAAGGCGCAGCACGCTCACGTCGTAGTCGGCGAGCTCGCCGCGCACGTCGATGTCCACGCTTGTGAGCGGGCGCTGTGCGGTGAGGCCGGAGAAGACCTGGCCGAGCTTCTCGACGAGCGGGATGCCGGGGCGCACGTAGGGGTCGATGACGCCGCCGGCGACGTTGACCGCGTCCGGCACGAGTTCGCCGGAGAGGGCGAGGCGCACCGACTTCGCGACGGAGACGCCGGCCTTCTCCTGGGCTTCGTCGGTCGATGCACCGAGGTGCGGGGTGGTGATCAGGTTTTCCAGGCCGAGGAGCTTCGACCCGGTCGGGGGCTCAGACACGAACACGTCGAGGCCGGCCCCGGCGATGGTGCCGGCAGTCAGGGCGTCGTAGAGGTCGTCTTCGTCGATGAGGCCGCCTCGGGCGACGTTGATCACGAACGCGGTCGGCTTCATGAGCTTGAACTGCGCGGCTCCGATCATGCCGGTCGTCTCCGCCGTCTTCGGCATGTGGATGGTCACGAAGTCGGACTGCGCGAGGAGTTCTTCGAGAGTCACGGGCACAACGCCGAGCTGCTGCGCACGGGCGGAGGTGATGTACGGGTCGAACGCGATGATCTTCGTGCCGAAGGCCTGCATTCGAGCGGCGATGAGGGCGCCGATACGGCCGAGGCCGATGATGCCGACGGTCTTTTCGTACAGTTCGACACCGGTGTACTTGGAGCGCTTCCACTGCCCCTCTGCGAGGGCGCCACTCGCGGCGGGGATGTGACGGGCGAGGCTAATAATGTGACCGACGGTCAGTTCTGCGGCAGAGATAATGTTCGAGGTCGGTGCATTGACGACCATGACGCCTGCGGCCGTCGCAGCCTTAATGTCCACGTTGTCGAGTCCGACACCGGCGCGGGCGATCACCTTGAGCAGGGGTGCAGCCGCGATAGCCTCGGCGTCGACCTTCGTCGCGGAGCGCACGAGCACGGCGTCGGCCGTTGCGAGCGCGGCGAGCAGGGCCGGCCGGTCCGTGCCATCGACAGTGCGGACCTCGAAGTCGGGTCCGAGTGCATCGACGGTTGCGGGTGATAATTCTTCAGCGATAAGAACGACTGGTTTTGACACGAAAACAGAACCTCCGATAGCAGCAGCAATTGTGGCTCGCGCCGCGACCGTGGGGCGCCAGTATTGGGTCGAGTCTATCGGCCGTAATATTCCCCAATGAGCACTGTTACGTTGGACTCCCTCCAGTTCGTCCTGCGCTGCCTTCTGGCCGTCTTCTTCTTCGGCGCGGGGATCACCCACTTCATCCCGGTGGTCCAGCGCACGATGGCTGCCATGATCCCGCCGGGACTCCGCTTCACGGGATTCTTCGGCGCGCGTGGCCCCGTCGTCCTGGTGATCTTCACGGGCGTCTGCGAGATGCTCGGCGGCCTCGGCCTGCTCTGGCCGCCGACCACCGGAGTCACCGGAGTCATGCTCGTGATCTTCCTGATCGCGGTCTTCCCGGCCAACGCGTTCGCCGCCCGCGACCCGCTGCGCTTCGGCCGGGCCGCGATCCCGCTCCGGACCCGGGTCATCGAGCAGGTCGCGCTCATCGCCCTCGTCGTGCTGGCGATTCTCTGAGCCTGCGATCCCGGTCCGACGCCTCGATCAGACGATCAGGCTGCCGAGTCCGAACTGGTAGATATCGAGGGCGAGGGCGGATGCGAGGGCCAGGCCGACGAGGAACAGGGCGGCCTGCGCGTACACTGGCCTGCCCCGTCCGATCCGGGCGGCGAGCAGGAAGATCAGGATCGGCAGGAGTACCCCGGCGATCAGGATTCCCCAGCCGAACCCGCTGAGCTGGGTGTCGAGGGACCCGGCGGCGAGGTTGAGGCCGATCAGGTTCCCGAGGGCCGCCCAGACATCCCAGGCGTAGAACAGTCCGAAGAAGACGGCGACGACCAGGAACGGCCAGGAAGGCCTGCGGCGCTGTGGTGCGGCGACGGTCTCGGTCGAACCGGTGCCGGACGCATCGGGACCGGACGTGTCCGGACCGGACGGGTTCGGGAGTGCGACGGGCTCGCTCATGCGACGGCCCCTCCGCTCACGAGGAGCGGGAGCGGAGCGAGCAGCACGACGCCGAGGAGCAGCCAGAGGATTCGTCCGCGCGGCCGGGTCGGGGTCAGCCAGAGCGTCACCGCGAACCACGCGACGGGGGCCGCGACGGCGAGCCAGGTTCCGAGGCTGAACATGAAGCTCGCGAGAGCGTCGCCGAGCGGATTGTCGATCCGGCTCACGCCGATGAACCAGCCGATCGTGAAGAGCAGGTAGATGCCGCCGAACACCCCGAGGGAGATGAGGGTGAATGAACTCATCGGCGAGCGTTCCGAGTTGCGGGCCGCGGCATCCGCTTCGATCGCAGCGGTCGGGCCCTTGACGCTCCAGCCGTCCGGCAAAGCGGCGTAGACCGGAGCGCTGGCCGGTGCGGAGGCAACGGGGTCTGACTCGACCGGCGTGCGCGAGTTCTCGCGGGCGTCGGCGTCCTCCGACCGGGTTTGCAGGGTGGGATCGTCGTCGCCGGCCCAGCCGAGCGCGTCGTCGTCGCGCGGATTTCCGCCGCGTGGTGCTGAAGTCATAGGGCCAGATTAGCCGTCGGAGTGCGGCGCCGCGTCAGGCAGCGGGTCAGGAGACCTGGAGGGGGGCGTGGCGGTGACCGCTGTCGGGGCATCGTTCGGTGGCTGCGGCAGCCCCATGAACATGGTGTGGTGCAGGGCCTCGACGTGCGCGCGGGCGATGCGCACGGCATCCACAGGGTCGGAGCGGCGGAGCGCGGCAACGAGGTCGGCGTGGTCATCGTTGACCCCGTGCAGGAACGCGATCGGATAGGGCAGGAAGTACCGGTAAAGGGCGGCGAGGGCGGCACGGTAGAGGGGAAGGGCGAAGTCGAGACCGCTCGTGACGGCGACTCCGACGTGGAAGCTCTCGTCGGCCAGGTGGTACTCGGTCCAGCTCCTGGCCTCCCGCATCCGGGTGATCTGCAGGTCGAGGACGGCGAGGTCGGATTCCGTCGCGGCGAGCGCGGCGTGGTGCACGACGGCGCACTCGAGGAGCACCCGTCGGTCGATGAGTTCGTGTACTTCGGCGGCGTCAGCGAGGTAGCTGCGGATCTCGGCGACGGCCGAGTGCGCGGGAACATCTGCGACGAAGGTGCCGCCGCCGCGTCCCCTGCGGCGCACGAGCACGCCCTCCTCCGCGAGGCTCTCGAGCGCCCGCCGGGCCGTGATCGGGCTGACGGCGAGCGCATCAGCGACGTCGTCGACGGGCGGCACTCGTTCGCCCGGCAGCAGCAGGCCGAGGTCGACGGCGAGGGCGAGGCGGGCCCGCACGGTGTCGATGGCCGCGAGGCGGGTGATCCCGGTGACGGCGGCGGCGGTCAGGGCCGCGAGGCCCGATGGCGCCGTTTCAGCGTCGCCCGGTATCGATGTGGTCACGACACCACAATAATCGACACGAAACGCGCCGGTAATGTTCAAAATGATCTAATTTAGGAGAACTCGGAAGGACGAAGGATGAGAACCCTGAAAGTGGCCGCCGTGCAGGCGGCTCCCCAGCTGATCGGAACCGCGATCGAGCCGTTCGCCGCCGAGCTGCGGTCCGTGCTTGCCGGAGCCCCCGATGCCGACGTGGTGGTGTTTCCCGAGTTGCATCTCTTCGGCTCCCCCGCGGACCGCGGCGACGTCACGTCAGAACCTGAGTCGGCCGACGCACGGAACGCGAGCCTCAGGGCATCCGCCCAGCCCCTCGACGGCCCGCTCGGCGATTCCCTCGGAGCGCTCGCCAGGGAGGCAGGCATCTGGCTCGTTCCGGGGAGCGTGTGCGAACTCGGCCAGAACGGGGAACTCTTCAACACGGCCGTGGTGTACGCCCCGACGGGGGAACGCGTCGCCTCATACCGCAAGATGTTTCCCTGGCGGCCGTTCGAACCGTACGATCCCGGCGACCGGTTCGTCGTCTTCGATGTGCCCGGTGTCGGGCGGCTCGGCCTCTCCATCTGTTATGACGCCTGGTTCCCCGAGGTGACCAGGCATCTCGCGTGGCTCGGTGCAGAGGTGGTACTGAACCTCGTGAAGACGACGACGGACGACCGCGCCCAGGAGCTCGTGCTCGCCCGCGCCAACTCGATCGTGAACCAGGTCTTCACCGTGAGCGTCAATTGCGCAGGTCCCGTCGGCCGGGGTCGGAGCATCGTCGTCGACCCGGAGGGCCACGTCCTCGACGAGAGCGCTGACACCAACTCCGACGTGCTTCTGACCACCATCGACCTCGACCACGTGACCCGGGTGCGAGTGCAGGGAACCGCGGGTACCAACCGACCGTGGGCGCAATTCGCCGACACGGATGCCCCGATCGAGCTCCCCCTGTACGGCGGCCGGATCTCTCCTTCCAGCTGGCAGCCCCAGTCCTGGTCCCCGACCTCTCCAGCCCCGCTGATCTCAGTAGTAGCCCCCGCAGTTCGCCCCGCCACCCCAACCCAGTAAGGACGACCCATGGTTACGCCAACGCACCCCAGTCCCACCCTCACTCGTTCTCTCACGCTCTCCTCTGTCGTAATCTTCGGCCTCGCCTATATGACGCCGATCATCGTGCTCGGGATCTTCGGCATCGTCGCCGAGGTCACCGGCGGCGCCACGCCCGCCGCCTACCTCGTGGCCCTCGTCGCGATGCTCTTCACCGCATCGAGCTATGGGCGGATGGCCGCCGCGTACCCGGTCGCGGGGTCGGCATACAGCTACGTGCGCCGCGCGATCGACTCCCGCGTCGGTTTCCTCGTCGGCTGGGCCGTCCTTCTCGACTATCTCTTCCTGCCGATGGTGATCTGGCTGATCGGTGGCGCGTACCTCGGCGCTCAATTCCCCGACGTGCCCGGGTGGATCTGGATCCTCGGGTTCATCCTCGCGACGACCGCGCTCAACATCATCGGGATCCGGGTGGCACAGAAGGCGAACTACATCCTGATGGCCTTTCAGGTGCTCGTGATCGTGCTCTTCGTGGCCCTCTCGATCGGCTCCGTCCTCACGAACTCCGGCCCGCTTGCCCTCTTCAGCTCCACGCCGTTCTTCAACGACACGGCGAGCCTCACCGGCATCTCCGCAGGGGCCGCGATCGCCGCATACTCCTTCCTCGGTTTCGACGCCGTCACGACGCTGACAGAGGAGACGATCAACCCGCGGAAGACCATGCCGCGCGCGATCATGCTCATCGCCCTGATCGGCGGAGCGATCTTCATCGTCGTGGCGTACACGACGACACTCGTCCAGCCGGGCGGCGTCTTCGAGAACGTGTCGTCCGCCGCCTTCGACATCGCTCTCACCATAGGCGGCAACGTGTTCGGCGCGATCTTCATCGCCGGGCTCGTGCTCGGCCAGTTCGCCTCCGGGCTCGCCGCCCAGGCCGGAGGAGCCCGTCTTCTCTACGCGATGGGCCGCGATGGCGTCCTCCCCCGCCGAATCTTCGGCACCATCAGCGAGCGCTACCGCACGCCCGTGATCAGCATCATCATCACAGGAGCCGTCGGCCTCATCGCCCTGTTCCTCGACGTGGCAACCTCGACATCGTTCATCAACTTCGGCGCCTTCACCGCGTTCACGTTCGTGAACCTCGCCGTGATCGCCTTCTTCATCCGCGAGCGCAGGGCCGGCCGGCACCACAACGTGTGGCTGTACGTGGTCGTGCCCGCGATCGGAGCCGTCATCGATGCATGGCTGCTCACCAAGCTCGACGTGAACGCGATCACGCTCGGCCTCACCTGGCTCGGCGTGGGCGTCGTCGTGCTCGCCATCCTGACCAGGGGCTTCCGGATTTCGCCGCCCGACCTGGCCTTCGAGGAGGCTGAAGAGGCCGTCCTCACCGAACACTGACCCTGCGGGGCTTTACGACGAACGGCGGGGCTCCTCGGGTAGAGGGGCCCCGCCGTTCATGGTGCGGTGCGCGGTGCGTCGTGCGCGATGCGGTGGTTAGCGGGCGGCTTCGCCGTCGACGTAGTCGTCGTCGTTCGAGGCGTTCCACGCGAAGAGCTTGCGCAGCTCGCGGCCGGTGGCCTCGATCGGGTGCTCTTCGCCCTTCTTGCGGAGAGCGAGGAACTCGGGTGCTCCGGCGTCCTGGTCGGCGATGAAACGCTCGGCGAACGCGCCGCTCTGGATGTCGGCGAGAACGGCCTTCATGTTCTCCTTGACGTGCGGGTCGATCACGCGCGGGCCGGAGACGTAGTCGCCGTATTCCGCGGTGTCGGAGACGCTCCAGCGCTGCTTGGCGATGCCGCCCTCCCACATCAGGTCGACGATGAGCTTGAGCTCGTGCAGCACCTCGAAGTAGGCGACCTGCGGCTGGTAACCGGCCTCGGTCAGGGTCTCGAAGCCGTACTGGATGAGCTGCGAGACGCCGCCGCAGAGCACGGCCTGCTCGCCGAACAGGTCGGTCTCGGTCTCTTCGGTGAAGGTGGTCTTGATGCCGGCGGCACGGAGCCCGCCGATCGCCTTCGCGTAGCTGAGAGTCAGCGGCCAGGCATTGCCGGTCGCATCCTTCTCGACGGCGACGATGACGGGTACGCCACGGCCGGCCTCGAATTCGCGACGCACGGTGTGGCCGGGTCCCTTGGGGGCGACCATGACGACGTCGACGCCCTCCGGTGCGGTGATGTAGCCGAAGCGGATGTTGAACCCGTGTCCGAAGACGAGCGCCTTTCCGGCCGCGAGGTTCGGAAGCACGTCAGCGGCGTAGAGGTGACGCTGCACCTGGTCGGGCGCGAGGATGACGATGACGTCGGCCCACTTGGCTGCCTCGGCGGTGCTGAGGACGGTGAAGCCGACCTCTTCGGCCTTGGCCTTCGACTTCGAGCCATCCTTCAGGCCGATGACGACCTCGACACCCGAGTCGCGGAGGTTCTGGGCATGCGCGTGTCCCTGCGAGCCGTAACCGATGACGGCTACCTTCTTGCCCTGGATGATCGACAGGTCAGCGTCTTTGTCGTAGTAAATCTCAGACACGAGTGGTTATCTCCTAGTTGTTTGGTGAAGAAAGGTCGGTGAAGAAAGGGGGTGAGGGGCGGACGCTAGCTCTTGAACACGCGTTCGGTGATCGATTTGGACCCGCGGCCGATGGCGAGCAGTCCGGACTGTGCGATTTCCTTGATCCCGTAGGGCTCGAGCACGCGCAGCAGCGCCTGGGTCTTGCCGGAATCCCCGGTCACCTCGATCACGACGGAGTCAGGGGCGACGTCGACGACCCGCGCACGGAACAGCGTGACGGCTTCGAGCACCTGGGACCTCGTCGTGTTGTCCGCACGCACCTTGACCAGCAGGTGCTCGCGCTGCACGGACTGCGCGGGGTCGAGCTCGACGATCTTGATCACGTTGATCAGCTTGTTGAGCTGCTTCGTGACCTGCTCGAGCGGGAGGTCCTCGACGTCGACGAGGATGGTGATCCGCGACAGGCCGGGGATCTCGGTGTGGCCGACCGCGAGGCTTTCGATGTTGAAGCCGCGCCGGGCGAAGAGGCCGGCGACGCGGGTCAGCAGGCCGGGCTTGTCCTCGACGAGGAGGCTCAGGACATGGGAACTCATGGGCTTACTCCTCTCCCCAGGTCGGTGCGTGGTCTTTCGCGTACTGCACGTAACTGTTGCTGACGCCCTGGGGCACCATCGGCCAGACCATCGCATCGCGGCTCACGACGAAGTCGATCACGACCGGGCGGTCGTTCGTCGCGAGGGCGAGCTTGATCGCGTCGTCGACCTGGTCCGCGCTCGTGACGCGGATGCCGAGCGCACCATACGCCTCGGCGAGCTTCACGAAGTCGGGCACCATCGCCGAGCCGTGCCCGGTGTTCAGGTCGGTGAAGGAGTGCCGACCGTCGTAGAACAGGGTCTGCCACTGGCGTACCATGCCGAGCGAGGAGTTGTTGATGATCGCGACCTTGATGGGGATGTTGTTGATCGTGCAGGTCGCGAGTTCCTGGTTGGTCATCTGGAAGCATCCGTCACCGTCGATCGACCAGACCACCCGGTCGGGTTCTGCGACCTTGGCGCCCATCGCCGCGGGAACGGAGTAGCCCATCGTGCCGGCACCGCCCGAGTTGAGCCAGGAGTTGGGGCGCTCGTACTTGATGTACTGGGCCGCCCACATCTGGTGCTGGCCGACGCCGGCGGCGTAGACGCCCTCCGGCCCGGTCAGTTCACCGATGCGCTTGATCACGTACTGCGGGGCGAGCAGGCCGTCCGTCGGCTCGGAGTAGCCGAGCGGGAACTCCTCGCGGAGACCGTTCAGGTAGCTCCACCACTCGGTGAAGTCCGGGGTGGTGGTCTTGAGCACCGCGGAGAAGGCGACGGTCAGGTCGGCGAGCACGTCCTTGGCGTCTCCGACGATGGGCACGTCTGCGGTGCGGATCTTGGAGATTTCCGCGGGGTCGACGTCGACGTGCACGATCGTGGCGTGCGGCGCGAACTCGCTGACCTTCCCGGTGACCCGGTCGTCGAAGCGGGCGCCGAGCGCGATGATCAGGTCGGCCTCCTGCAGGGACAGCACGGCGGGAACGGTGCCGTGCATGCCCGGCATGCCGAGGTGCTGGTCGTGCGAGTCCGGGAAGGCGCCACGGGCCATCAGCGTCGTGACGACGGGCGTGCCGGTGAGTTCGGCGAAGGCGAGGAGCTCGGCGGATGCGCGGGCGCGGATGACGCCGCCGCCGACGTACAGCACGGGCTTCTTCGCATCGGCGAGCAACTGGGCTGCCGCCTGCACCTGCTTGCCGTGGGCCTTGGTGATCGGACGATAGCCGGGCAGGTCGATCTTCGGCGGCCAGATGAACGGCGCCGTCTTCTGCTGGGCGTCCTTGGTGATGTCGACGAGCACAGGGCCTGGCCGGCCGGTCGAGGCGATCAGGTAGGCGGATGCGATCGCACCGGGAACGTCTTCCGGGCGCTTGACGAGGAACGAGTGTTTCGTGATCGGCATCGTGATGCCGACGATGTCGGCCTCCTGGAAGGCATCCGTGCCCATCAGCGTCGAGAAGACCTGGCCGGTGATGCACAGGATCGGCACCGAGTCCATGTATGCGTCCGCGATCGCCGTGACGAGGTTCGTGGCGCCGGGGCCTGAGGTCGCGATGGCGACGCCGACGCGGTTGCTCGCCGAGGCGTAGCCCTCCGCAGCGTGGCCGGCGCCCTGCTCGTGGCGCACCAGGATGTGCCGGATGGCGTCCTGGGTCATCAGCTCGTCGTAGAGCGGGATGACGGCGCCGCCGGGCAGGCCGAAGACATCCGTCACGCCGAGCAGTTCGAGGGTGCGGATGATCGCACCGGAACCGGTGAGGAGTTCGGGCTCACCGGATGCTGCCGCGGCCGTCGCCGCGGCGGACGACGTGGCGGCCGAGGTCGGCGAGGGCGTGGGTGATGGCACGGGGTTCTGTTCCGCGGTCATTGATTCAGGTCCCTAAGGTCGAGTACGAATGGTGAGCGCTACCCCGTGACGGCGCCAACGGCCGCCGATTGCACGAGCTTCGTGTACTTGGCGAGCACGCCGCGGGTGTAGCGCGGAGGGAGAGGCGCCCAGCCGACTCGTCGGGCGTCGAGCTCTTCAGGGTCGACCAGTAGGTCGAGCGTGCGAGCTGCGATATCGACCCGTATGAGATCACCATCGCGCACGAAGGCGATCGGACCTGCGTCCACCGCTTCGGGTGCTATGTGGCCGATACACAGTCCGGTTGTGCCGCCTGAGAATCTGCCGTCCGTTAACAGTAGTACATCGGCACCGAGCCCGGCGCCCTTGATGGCCGCGGTGATCGAGAGCATCTCGCGCATGCCGGGGCCTCCCTTGGGGCCTTCGTAGCGGATGACGACGACGTCGCCCTTTTCGATGGTGCCCTCGGTGAGGGCGTCCATCGCCGCGCGCTCGCGCTCGAAGACGCGGGCGGGTCCGGTGAACACGTCACTGTCGAAGCCGGCGGTCTTGACGACAGCGCCCTCCGGCGCCATCGAGCCCTTGAGGATGGTGATGCCGCCGCTCTTGTGGATCGGGTTGTCGAGCGTGCGGAGCACCTCGCCGTCGAGGTCGGGCGGGTCGATCTCCGCGAGGTTCTCTGCGACGGTCTTCCCGGTGACGGTGAGGGCGTCCCCGTGGATGAGGCCGGCCTCGAGCAGGGCGCGCATCACGGCGGGCACCCCGCCGTGGCGGTCGACGTCGTTCATGACGTACTTGCCGAACGGCTTCAGATCGCCGATGTGCGGAACCTTGTCGCCGATCACGTTGAAGTCGTCGAGGCTCAGTTCGACCTCGGCCTCGCGGGCGATGGCGAGCAGGTGCAGCACCACGTTCGTGGAGCCGCCGAAGGCCATGGCGACGGCGATCGCATTCTCGAAGGCCTTGCGGGTGAGGATGTCCCTGGCCGTGATGCCGAGGCGCAGGAGGTTGACGACGGCCTCGCCGGAGCGGTGCGCGTAGTAGTCGCGGCGGCGGTCGGCCGAGGCGGGGGACGCGGATCCCGGAAGGCTCATGCCGAGGGCTTCTGCGACGCTCGCCATGGTGTTCGCGGTGTACATGCCGCCGCAGGCACCCTCGCCGGGGGCGAAGGCGCACTCGATCCGCTTGGCGTCGGCCACGGACATCCGCCCGGCCTTGACGGCGCCGACGGCCTCGAACGAGTCGATGATGGTGATGTCTTTTTCGGTGCCGTCCGAGAGCTTGACCCAGCCGGGCGCGATCGAGCCGGCGTAGAGGAAGACACTCGCGAGATCGAGCCGGGCAGCGGCCATCAGCATGCCGGGCAGGGACTTGTCGCAGCCGGCGAGCAGCACGGAGCCGTCGAGGCGCTCGGCCTGCATGACGACCTCGACGGAGTCCGCGATGACCTCTCGGGAGACGAGGGAGAAGTGCATGCCCTCATGGCCCATCGAGATGCCGTCGGAGACGGAGATGGTGCCGAACTGCAGCGGATAGCCGCCACCGGAGTGCACGCCCTCCTTGGCCGCCTGCGCGAGGCGGTCGAGGGACAGGTTGCACGGTGTGATCTCGTTCCAGGAACTCGCGATGCCGATCTGGGGTTTGTCCCAGTCCGCGTCGCCCATCCCGACGGCACGGAGCATTCCGCGGGAGGTCGTGGCTTCGATTCCGTCGGTGACGTCGCGACTACGCGGTTTCAGATCGATCTCAGGCATGTAGTGATTCTAGAACCTGTGTTTCGGGAACTTTGCCGCAGGGTTACCGTTCGCTGGGAGTTCCGGGGGTTCCGGGAGCTGGGGCGGCCTCCCGGAGGTCGGCGATCAGCTGCAGCACGATCGGCACTTCCTCCGGTCCGCGCACCCGGTAGCCCGCGAGGGAGGTGCCTGCGCCGATCTTCAGTCCGAGGTCGCCGGGGTGCAGTGCGGTGAAGGCGTCTTCGTCCGTCACGTCGTCTCCGGCGTAGAACACCCGGTCGGCGCCCGTGTATGCACGGAGCCGTTCGAGCGCGTCACCCTTCGAGCTCGAGCGCACGGAGAATTCGAGCACATTCTTTCCCTCGCGCACGGTGAGGTCTGGCAGCACGGCGCCGAGCTGCACGCGGGCGTCGCGTTGCACGGCCTGGCCGGCCTGCGCGGTCGACTTGCGGGTGTGCAAGGCCAGGCCGGCGGGCTTCCGTTCGATCCACGCACCCGTCACGGATGCCGAGACCCGTTCGAGCACGCGGGCGAGCGTGTCGAGCTGGTCGAGTTCGTCCTGGTCGAGTCCGAGCTCTTCGCCCGGGGTGTCCAGCTGGACCTCGATGCCGTGTGAACCGGTCAGAAGCACCTCGACCTGCGGTTCGGCGACCTGGCGCAGGCTCGCGAGCGACCGGCCGGAGACGAGGGCGACACGCACGCCGTCGAGTCCGATCAGGCGTTCGACGGCCTCCCGGGTGCCGGCGACGGCACGCGAGTCCTGGGGGTTGTCGACGATCGGGGCGACGGTGCCGTCGAAGTCCAGCGCGATGAGCAGCGAGCCCGCGGAACTGAAGTCGCGGAGGGCGTGAGCGAGATCATCGGGAACGCCGGGCTGCACGGCGGCACCCTCCCGGAGTGTGCGGAGGAAGGACGACGACCAGGCGGCGACGTCGTTGTCGAACACCTTGCGGCGCAGGGCGCGCATCCGCCGCTGCCGTTCGGGGCGCGGCATCGCGATCGCACGCAGGATGGCTGCCTTCATGCCGTCGATGTCGTGCGGGTTGATCAGCACGGCCTGCTTGAGTTCGTCGGCCGCCCCGGCGAATTCGCTCAGGACGAGCACGCCGTCCTTGTCGTCGCGGACGGCGACGTATTCCTTCGCGACGAGGTTCATCCCGTCGCGGAGGGCGGTGACGAGCATGACGTCTGCGGCGAGGTACAGGGCGACCATTTCCTCGCGCGGGTAGCCGTGGTGGTGGTAGCTGATCGCGGTGTGGCTGATCGTCGAGTAGTCGCCGTTGATCCGGCCGACGGCGAGTTCGATCTCGTCGCGGAGGGCCATGTACGCTCCGACCCGTTCCCGGGACGGGCTCGCGACCTGCACGAGGGTGACGTCCTCGACGGAAATCGACCCGTCCTCGAGGAGCTCGCCGAAGGCCTTCAGCCGGTGGCCGATGCCCTTGGTGTAGTCGAGCCTGTCGACGCCGAGAATGATCGTCTTCGGGTTGCCGAGGTCCTCGCGGATGCGGCGCGCGCGGGCCTGGATCTCCGGACGTTTCGCGAGGTCGGCGTATGCGACGGCGTCGATCGAGATCGGGAAGTGCTTGGCGATCACCCGGCGGTGGTGTCCCCCGGCGCCTGGAACGTCGATCGCGACACCGCGGGTGGTGTATCCGAAGAGGCGACGGACCGCGCGGGAGAAGTTGCCGGCATCCGCCAGCCGCTGGAAGCCGATCAGGTCGGCGCCGAGCAGGCCGTCGAGGATCTGCTTACGCCACGGGAGCTGCGCATAGATGCCGTACGGCGGGAACGGTATGTGGTTGAAAAAGCCGATCACGAGGTCGGGGCGCATGTCCCTCAGCATCCGCGGCACGAGTTGCAGCTGGTAGTCGTGCACCCAGACGGTTGCACCGGCTGCCGCGGCCGCGGCGGCCGCTTCGGCGAACCGGCGGTTGACGCGCACGTACGCCTCCCACCATTCGCGGTGGAAGCTCGGCGGGGAGATCACGTCGTGGTAGAGCGGCCAGAGGGTGTCGTTGGAGAAGCCCTCGTAGTAGTCCTCGAGGTCGGCGTCGGTCAGCGAGACGGGAACGATGTTGATGCCGTCGTTTTCGAAGGGGGCGAACTCGCGGTCGGCGACGCCGGGCCAGCCGACCCACGCGCCGTCGGAGGAGCGCATCAGCGGCTCGAGGGCGGTGACGAGTCCGCCGGGTGAGGTCTTCCAGCTTTCGGTGCCGTCCTCGGCGACGACGAAGTCCACGGGCAGCCGGTTCGAGACAGCGACGAGGGCGTATGTCACCTTCGGCTCGGCGGCGGGCGTGTTAACGGCTTCAATCGAAATGGCTGGTCCGTTCCGGTACCTGCACGGCGCACGCACCTCGGTGAACTTCCAAGGATACCAGCAGCCCCGGCGGAGCCCCCTGACTATTCGGGCGCGCGACACCCGTTGTTCAGCAGTCGGGTTTACTCTGGCGCCAATGATTCGCATCGGCATGAGCACGACGTGCGCCTATCCGCTCTCGACGGAGCACGCCTTCCGGCTCGCGAAACTCGCGGGCTACGACGGCATCGAAATCATGGTCTCCCGCGACGACGTCACCCAGGATGCCGCTGCGCTCCTGGCCCTGTCGCGGAAATACAAGCTGCCGATCTTCTCGATCCACGCTCCCGTGCTCCTGCTCACGCATTTCGTCTGGGGTCGGGACCCACTCGTGAAGCTCGAACGCTCGGCGGCGCTCGCGGCCGAGGTCGGGGCGCGAAACGTCGTGGTGCATCCGCCGTTTCGCTGGCAGGCCGACTTCGCCGTCACGTTCCTCGACTCCGTGCGCGAGATCAGCGCGGACAGCGGCATCGAGATCGCGGTCGAGAACATGTTCCCGTGGAAGTTCGGCGGCCGGGGCATGAAGGCGTACTCCCCCGGCTGGGACACCACCCGGATGGACTGCGACGCCGTCACGCTCGACTTCTCGCACTGCGCCCTGAGCGGGCTCGACAGTCTCGCGATGGCGACGGAGCTCGGCGACCGTCTCCGGCATGTGCATCTCTGCGACGGCTCCGGCTCCCTCGACGAGGGCAAAGTCTTCGACGAGCACCTGCTGCCCGGCCGTGGCAGCGAGCCGGTCGCCGAGGTGCTCAACCTGCTCGCGCGCACCGGCTGGGACGGCCGGATCGTCGCGGAGGTCAACACCCGCAAGGCGCGCACCGAGCAGGAACGCCTCGTGCTGCTCGTGGAGACCCTCGCGTTCGCGCGCTTGCACACCGCCCAGCGCCGGGTGCGCCGCGCCCCGCGGTCGCCCCGCGCCCACGAGTCCCTGCGCCCCGGACAGCAGCACTAGCCCCGTCCCCACGCGCGAAAGCGGGTGAATCGTCGGTCTGGTCCGCTCAAACCGACGTTTCACCCGCTCTCGCGGAAGGAGCTCGTGCGTCAGCCGCGGGCGAGGGCCAGGGCGAAGGAGCGCGGGCCGCGCTTGGCGGCAACGGCCCAGAACGTCAGGCCGATGCTGACCACCGCGAAGAGCAGCAGGATGCCCACGGCATTGAGCGCACCTGCTCCCCCTCCGGAGACGATCCCCTGCATGCCGCTCACGGCCCAGGTGAGCGGCAGGAACGGGCTGATCGCCTGGAACGGCGCCGAGACGAGCTCGATCGGGTACAGTCCGCCGACCGCAGTGAGCTGCAGGGCGAGGAGCACGAGGGACACCACGATGCCGACCCGTCCGAACGCCACGGTGAGGAACTGGTGCACCGCGACGAAGACGAACGCGAGGAAGAGCGCGAAGCCGAGTGTCGCCGGGAGCAGGGTCCAGGTCACGCCGAGCGAGGCGTGCAGCAGCGCGACGACGACGACCGCCTGGGCTGCGGCAAGGCCGAACGCCCGGCCGAAGCCACGCGAGACAAGGCGCCCTGTTGAGGCGGTCGAAGCGAGAGCGGTGCTTGTCACCGGGCGCATCACGAGGAAGATCGCGAGCGCGCCGATCCAGAGCCCCACCGGCACGAAGACCATCCCGAGGAGCGGGCCGATCGTCGCGATCGGGTTGTCGCGGCTCGTGGTGATGGCGACGGGCTCGGAAACGACCGAAGCCGACTGCGCAGGGTCGTCCTGGTTCAGCTTCTTCGCGCTCTCGGCTCCGGACGCGAGCCCGGTCGCGAGCTGGCTCGCGCCCGTCTCGAGCTGGTGCACCCCGGTGGCCGCGGTCCCCGTCGCGAGTTGGGAGACGCCGCTCGAGAGGCTCGAGACGCCGGAGGCGAGGCCGGTCGCGCCCGTCCGCAGCGATGCCGAACCTGCTGCGAGCTTCGCGGCCCCTGTCGCGCTCTGCGCCACGCCGCCCTGCACCCCGGTGAGGGCGGATGTCGTCTGCTGGCTGAGTCCGGCGCCCTGCGTCGAGAGGGTGTCGAGTCCGCCCTGGAACTGGGTCAGTCCGGCCTGGTACGTGTCGAGTCCGGCCTGGTACTGGGCGATGTAGGCGTCGGCGTTTGCGGGGTCAGCCTTGATCGCCGCGGCGACCCCGGCGAACTGGCCGGCCAGCGTCGTGAAGCCCGCCGAGACCTTGGTGAACCCGGTTGCCGCCTGCGTGACTCCCCCGGTGTACTGGGCGACGCCACTGCTGAGGGCGCTGAGACCTGCCGTGCCGGTGTTGAGTTTGCCGAGGCCCGCACTGAGCGCATCCACCCCGTTCGTGTACGCGGTAACCCCGGTCGCGAAGCTCGACGCTCCTGTCGAGGCGGACGCCGCCCCGGTTGCAGCGGAGGCCGCGCCCCCGGAGAGGGAATCGAGGCCGGTGGCCACTCCGGTGACGCCCGTCGAGACCTGGCCGGCGCCATCCGCTGCCGTCGTCAGCGAGCCGCCGAGCGTTGACAGGCCGGAATACAGGCCGCTCAGGTACTGGGTCGTGATCTGCCGGCCGAAGACGCCCGTCATCGCGGAGCCGACCGTCCCTGCGACGGTTCCGGCGAGATAGGAATGCGCGTCATCGGTGCGGATGGCGAGCTCGGCCTGGGTCGGCGCTGCGGTGCCGATCGAGGTGATCGACTTGGAGAAGTCTGCGGGGATGGTGAGCACCGCGTATGCCTTGCCGGAGGCGAGTGCCGCCGCAGCGTCCGCGGAATTGGAGATCGTCCAGGCGAACCCGGTCGACGCCGTCCGCGACGAGGCCGGCGCGGTGAGCTCGGTCACGAGCAGGCGCCCGGCGAGCACGGTCTGCTTCGTGCCGTCCGCGGCCGTCGTCGTCACGAAGGTGTCGTTGTTGACGACGATCGCCGGCAGGGTGTCGAGCCGCTGGTCGGCGGTCGCGAGCGCGCCGGCGAAGACGCCTGCGACCGCAAGGGGTACCACGATCAGTCCGGCGAGTACGGCGCCGAAGGTCCAGCGGCGCTGTCCCGGCGTGCGGCTGAAGAGTCGTTCGAGCGTGGTGCTCATCGCAGTGCGGCCTTTCCATCCAGGGCGTCGGCGCCGAAGACGGCGTCGCGGGGGTCGAGGGTGTCGGTTGGCCGGGTCGCATGACGCGGCTCCGGGTCGAGCGGTGGGTATCCGCCGAGAGCTCCGCGGGCGGTGGGACCCGCCGTTTCGACGGGCTCGAGCGTTTCGAGGTCGACGACGAGCACGGCCCGGCCGGCTGCGGCGAGCGGATGCTGCGACGCCGCCGCGATGATGAGCGTGGTGTCTGCGGGGGCGAGCGTCGCGACCACGACACCGATGCTGAGTCCTGCGGGATCGGCGGGGAGTCCTTCGCCCAGGTCGATGACGACGACGCCAGGACGCTCGGCGAGCGCCGCCGCGACGAGGACCGCGGCACGGGACACAGCGGAGAGGGAGGACACCGGGGTGTCCGCGGTGAGGGGTGCGACCGGGGCACGGTCGTGGGCGATGGCACGGTTGATCCGTCCGATCCAGCCGTCGAGCTGACCGCGCCGGCTGCGGGAGCGGAACCGTGGCTGGGTGAGGTCGAGCCGCTCGGCGAGCAGTTCGCCGATGGTCAGGCCGTTGTCGCGGCTGTCGCCGACGTCGGCGAGCGCGACGACGCGCAAGGCGCGGCCGCGTTCGGAGGGCAGCGGGTAGCTGAGCACCTGGAGCCGGCCGGAGACCGGGTCGAGACGGCCGGCGAGCGTCGCGGCGACGACCCGGCGATGGGCGGTGGTCCCGGTGAGGACCAGCACCGATCCGGTCGGCACGGAGACGGTGAGCGGGCCGATCGTGCTGCCCGGCAGGCCGAAGACGGCCTGGTCCGCCGTGATGGCGCCGTCCTGGGCCTTCGCCCAGTGGCTGTCGAGCATGTGGTGGCGAAGTCCCTCGCCCTCGATGTCGACGTTGGGGAGCAGGCGGTCGAGCCAGCGCGGCAGCCACCACGCCGCCCGGCCTGCGAGGGCCATCGCTGCGGGCACGAGGGTCATCCGCACCAGGAAGGCGTCGAGGAACACGCCGACGGCCAGGGCGAATGCGATGCCCTTGATCGCCCCGGTGCCGTCGGGTACGAAGGCGAAGAAGACGAAGAACATGATGAGTGCCGCAGCGGTGACGACGCGGGCGGCGTGTGCGAATCCGTAGACGACGGCCTGGCGCGGGTCGTTGTTCTTGACGTACTCCTCACGCATGCCGGAGACGAGGAAGACCTCGTAGTCCATGGCCAGTCCGAAGAGCACGGCCATCAGCAGGATCGGCAGGAAGCTCAGGATCGGACCGGGCGTGCTCACCCCGAGCAGGTCGGCGAACCATCCCCACTGGAAGATCGCGACGGTCGCACCGATCGAGGCGAAGACGGAGAGCAGGAACCCGACCGCGGCCTTCACCGGAACGAAGACGGAACGGAACACCATCGTCAGCAGGATGATCGAGAGCCCGACGACGATGAGCGCGAACGGGATGAGGGCGTTGCTGAGCCGGTTCGAGATGTCGATCGACACGGCCGTCGCTCCCGTCACCGTGACGGGAGTCCCGAGTTCGGAGTCGATCCCCGGCGCGAGGTCGCGGATGGCCTGGACGAGATCCTTGGTCTTGGGGTCGTTCGGCGCGCTGTTCGGCATCACCTGGATGATCGCGGTGTCGACGGTGGCGTTCGGGGTGCCCTTGCCGACGAAGGCGACGTCGGGCAGGGTACGCAGCTTGGCGCTGATCGTCTCGAGGTCAGGGAAGATGTTCGTGGTCTGGGTGATGTCGACGACCACGATGAGCGGGCCGTTGTAGCCGGGACCGAAGCCCTCCTCGATCATGGTGAACGCCTTGTGCTGGGTCGAGTCGACCGGCTCGGACGCTCCGTCCGGCAGGTTGAGGTCGAGGCTGAGCGCGGGGATCGCGAGGGTGCCGAGGATTCCGACGACGAGGATGACGGCGACGATCGGCGCCTTCATCACGAGGCCCACCCAGCGGCGGCCCATCGTGGGCCTGCCCGTGTCCGGCATGGTCGCCCGGTTGTGGGCGCGCCCGCCGGGTTTCGGGGTGAGGCGGCCCTTGGCGAGGCCGAGAATCGCGGGCAGGAGGGTGATCGCGACGAGGATGGCGATGAAGACGGCGACCGCGGCTCCCACACCCATCACGCTCAGGAACGGGATTCCGACGACGAGCAGTCCGAGCAGGGCGATGATGACGGTGAGCCCGGCGAAGACGACCGCGCTCCCGGCGGTGGCCACGCTCGTCGATGCCGATTCGTGCGGCTCGACGCCCCTGGCGAGCTGGGTCCGGTGCCTGGACAGGATGAACAGTGAGTAGTCGATGCCGACGGCGAGCCCGAGCATCATTGCGAGCATCGGTGCGGTGCTCGAGACGGGCACGAACGCGGAGATCGCGGTGATACCGCCGATCGCAACGCCGACGCCGATGAGCGCCATCAGCAGGGGCATCCCAGCCGAGGCGAGCGACCCGAAGGTGATCAGCAGCACGACCCCGGCGAAGAGGAGGCCGAAGACCTCGGTGATGGTGATGCCGAAGGTGTTGGACGAGAAGACCTGGCCGCCGAAGGCGACCTCGAGACCGGCCTTCTCCGCGATCGCGGCCGTCGCCGTGACGGCGTTGAGGGTAGCGTCCGTCACATCCGCGGATGGACCGTCGAGTTGAACGACGCTGCGCGCGGTGGCCTCGTCCGTCGAGATGGCGCTCGAGGCGTAGTCGGAATACGGGGTGATCACGGACACGACGCCGGGAACGGCCTCGAGTTCGGTCGCCATGTCGGTGATGGCCGTCTTGTACGGCTCCGTGTTGACGGATGCCCCGTCCGGCGTCCTGTAGACGACCTGCACCGAGGCTCCGGCCGCCTGGGGGAAGACGGCGGCGAGCTGGTCGATCGCGTCCTGCGATTCGGTGCCTGGGATCGCGAAGGACTCGGCGGTCTTGCCGCCGAGCGCGATGCCGCCGCCGAGGATCCCGACGAGGAGGAGTGCCCAGACGCCGATGACGAGCCACGCGCGCTTGTAGGCGAAGTGGCCGATCCGATACAGAAGGGTTGCCATTGTGATTACTTCCTGGGCTGGGTGGTGCGGACGGCGACGGGGGCGAGGAGCTCGGAGAGGAGGGTGATGAGGGCGGGCCGGAGATCGTCGGTCGGCGTGATGTCCTCGTCGAAGAACGTCAGGCCGGCGACGAGGGAGTACGCGGCGCCGCCGAGCGCGACACCGAAGCGCATCCGGTCGATGGTCGTGGCGTGCTCCTGGCAGAGGGCGTCGCCGAGGCGCACGATCAGGGCCCTGGCCCGATCGATCACGGCGATGCCCTTGAGGGACTGGGCCTGATTGATCAGGACATGCACTTCGAGCCGGTACTGGAGCAGGAAGTCGACGAAGTCCTCGATGAACCGGTGCCGCGAGGCCGCGTTCTCCGAGGTCGACGTGAACCCGCCGAGGATGGCCTCGAGGCGTTCGATGGCCGGGGTCAGCACCTCGCCGAGGAGGGCGTCCTTCGAGGCGAAATGGTAGAGCACACTCGATTTCGAGTACCCGGCGGATGCTGCGATCTGCTGCAGGGAGGTACCGGCGAACCCGACGGCAGCGAACTGCTGGAGCGCCATGACCCGCAGTTCGGCTCCCGCGCCGGGGCGGACGGTCGCGGTCGCGGTCGCGGCCGCTGCGGGGACGAGGTCTTCCGGTTCGATCTGCACTGGACTACCTTACCTGACCGATCGGTCAGTTCCTGCACGGTCGGTCAGTTTGTTCACCCGACGGAAACATGCCGGATCGGGACCGGGCGGCACACGACCCGGTCCCGATCCGGGTACCGTGGTCCTCGGAGGACCCATGCGAAAATTCATCTTCAGCAGCGCGATGCTCGGCGTCGTCGCCGGCGGTTGGAACATCCTGCAGGCCACCCGGCGCGGACCGCGCGACTGGCGATTGCTGCTCATGTGGATCGGCTGGGCGCTGAGCGCAGCCGTCGCCATTGGCACCATCGTCAAAGATGCCGATGAACGGCAAATCGACAGCTAGAAAGCCCCGGTCTCCCTCCCGGACTCGCGATTGACCGGCGTGTCCGCGGTTCAATCATGCCCGGGACCGCCACACTGATAGCAGAAAGAGCTTTCGATCGAAAGGGGCTCCCGATGTTTGGTCGACGACGTCGTGCCGCGCCTGCTATTCCGGTACCGGTGCTGCCCACCCCCGAGCTCAGCGACGACGAGGTGCTCGACCTCTTCCACGGCGAGCTGTCGCGGCTGATCGGCGAGCAGGGTCTCTGGACCCTCGTTCCGCGCAGCCCCGCGGACACCGACGTGATCTTCCACGGCCTCAAGGCCCGCCAGGTGGCCGCCTCCCTGACATCCGCGCTCCGCAGCGCCACCTCGGAACTGCGCGGCGAGTCCGTCGGTGAACCGGCGGCACTGTCGTTCACCCCCGCCCCCATCACCGTCTGGGCCGAACCGGATGCCGCGGCCCGCAAGCCGACTGCCCCGCAGGCGGAACGTTTCGTCTTGGCCGTGCCGCTCCCGGGGTACACCGCTGTCGAACCCGCAGAACGCGCCCGCCTCGTCGCCTGAGGATTTCCTCCGGGTCCTGGCCAGGGCATCCGCTCACGGCCGGAGGACGCCCGCGCGGTGACAGGATGTCTGCATGCCCCTGAACATCGAGGATTACGCCCTGATCGGCGATTGCCATTCAGCGGCCCTCGTCGGCAGTGACGGAAGCATCGACTGGCTCTGCCTGCCGCGCTTCGACTCCGCGTCCATGTTCGGCGCGCTCCTCGGCACCGAGGACCACGGGCGCTGGCTGCTCGCCCCGGCAGACCCCGCTGCAACGAGCACGCGCAACTATGTCGACGGCACCTTCATCCTGGCCCAGGTCTGGACGACCCCGACCGGACGTGTCGAGGTCCTCGACTTCATGCCGCACGGTGACGGCCGGCCGGACGTGCTCCGCCGGGTGCGCGGCCTGGCCGGTGCCGTTGAGATGACCGAGGAACTGCGCATCCGTTTCGGCTATGCAGTGAGCATTCCCTGGGTGCGCCAGGTCCACCAGGACGGCGAGACCGTGCTGCTCGCCGTCGCGGGGCCAGACGCCATCGCCGTGCGCGGCCCGGAACTGACCGCCGCCGATCACCGGCACACGGCCACATTCACGGTCGCGGCGGGAGAGGTCGTCGACCTGCAGCTCGCCTGGCATCCCTCGCACCGGCCGCCGCCCGCCCGGATCGACGTCGACGCCGCCCTGGCTGCGACGACCGCCTGGTGGACAGACTGGGCGCGCTCGTGCACCCACGACGGTCCATACCGGGACGAAGTCGTGCGCTCCATGCTCGTGCTGCGGGCGCTCACCCACGAGGAAACCGGCGGCATCGTCGCGGCGGCGACGACCTCGCTGCCCGAATTCCGCGGCGGCCACCGCAACTGGGACTACCGCTACGTCTGGCTCCGTGACGCGGCGCTCGCCCTCAGCGTGCTGCTCGCGCACGGGTACGCCGAGGAGGCCCAGAACTGGCGCGGCTGGCTGTTGCGCGCGATCGCCGGCGACCCGGACGACGTGCAGATCATGTACGGCCTCGCCGGCGAACGCTACCTGCCGGAACGCGAGCTCCCGAGCCTGCCCGGGTACCGCGGGTCCAGCCCCGTGCGGGTCGGCAACGGCGCCGTCGACCAGTTCCAGGCCGACGTCATCGGCGAGGTCATGGTGGCACTGCACGCCGCGCGCCACAGCGGCCTCACCGAGGGCGAATTCTCCTGGCCGCTGCAGCGCGCCCTGATCGGGTCCCTCGAACGAACCTGGTCCCGGCCGGACCAGGGTATCTGGGAGGTGCGCGGTCCGGCCCGCGAATTCACCCACTCCCGCGTGATGGTCTGGGCGGCCTTCGACCGGATGGTGCGGGGCTGTACCGAATTCGGCCTCGACGGCCCCGTCGAACGCTGGACCGCCCTCAGGGACGAGATCCGCAGCGACATCGAGCAGCGGGGCTTCAACGCCGAACTCGGCACATACACCCAGTACTTCGGCGGCACGGAGGTCGACGCCTCCCTGCTCGTGCTTCCCCAGGTGGGCTTCCATGATCCGACGGATGCCCGGATGCTCGGCACGGTCGCCGCGATCGAGGCCGACCTGTTGCGGGACGGCCTGGTGCTGCGCTACCGCACGGAGGTTCCTGTCGACGGACTGGCCGGTGGCGAGCATCCGTTTCTCGCCTGTTCCTTCTGGCTCGTGGAGCAGTACGCGAACTCCGGACGGGGTGAAGACGCCCGGGCCCTGATGGACCGGCTCGTCGGATTCGCCAACGACGTGGGCCTGTTGAGCGAGGAGTACGACGTCGGCGCGGGCCGCCAGGCCGGCAATACACCGCAGGCGCTCAGCCACCTCGCCCTCGTGCGTGCCGCCGATGCGATCACGGCGATGGAGGATCGGGCAGCCCGGCTCGCCGGGACGGGCAACGACGCCGCCACTGTGGCCGTCCCCTGCGCCGGCGGATAGAGATCCGCCGGATTCTTTGTAGGTCTCCTCTGGAAACCGCCCCCGCGCTGCTCGTACATTGAAAACCATGACCGCCAGAACCCTGACCGTGCGCGACCTCGCGCAGATCGCCATCTTCGCCGCGCTGATCGCGGCGCTCGGCGTCCCCGGACCTCTCTCCCTCAGCGTGATCGCGGTGCCGATCACCCTGCAGACCCTCGGCGTGATGCTCGCCGGCGCGGTCCTCGGGGCCCGCAAGGGCTTCTTCGCCGTACTGCTCTTCCTCGCCCTCACGGCGGCAGGGCTGCCGCTGCTCGCCGGCGGCCGTGGCGGCCTCGCCTGGTTCACGACCTCGCCGTCCGCTGGCTATCTCTACGGCTGGCTCCTCGGCGTACTCGTGATCGGGTATCTCACCGGCCGGCTGCTCCCGAAATACCCGTTCTGGCCAGCCCTCGGCGCGACCGTGCTCGGCGGCATCGTCATGATCTACGCCATCGGCGTTCCCGTCACGGCGTTCACCCTGCACCTCCCGATCTGGGGCGCCCTGGTCGACGCCTCGAAATTCCTGCCTGGAGACGCGATCAAGGCCGTGGTCACGGTGCTCGTCGCCCGGCAGGTGCACCGCGCATACCCGGGGCTCATCCCCCGCCGCCGCGCAGTCACCGCGTCGTCCGCAACCTCGACCCCGACCTCGACCGCGACCCCGACCCCGGCCCGGGCCTCGGACGAGTAGGCCACCGTGAGCACGATCGTCTTCGACGGAGTGTCGCACTCCTTCGGCGACCGCAGCGTGCTCCGCGACCTGAGCCTCACCCTCACCGAACGCCGCATCGGGATCGTCGGCGCGAACGGCTCGGGCAAATCCACCCTCGTCCGCCTGATCAACGGGCTCATCACACCGGATGCCGGGACTGTCACGGTCGACGGGCTCCTCGTCGCGAAGAACGCGCGCGAAGTACGGCGCAGGGTCGGCTTCATCTTCACCAATCCCGACAACCAGATCGTGATGCCCACCGTCGAGGAAGACGTCGCGTTCAGCCTCCGCAAACGCGGACTGGGCGCCGCCGAGATCGCCGGCCGCACCCAGGCGGCACTCGACCGCTTCGGGCTCAGCGCCCACGCTGCCCATCCGGCGCATCGGCTCTCCGGCGGCCAGAAGCAGTTGCTCGCCCTCGCCGCCGTCCTCGTCGGCGAGCCGCAGGTCGTCGTGGCCGACGAGCCGACAACGCTCCTGGACGCCCGTAATTCCCGGCGCATCGCCGACCTCTTCCGGGCCATGACCCAGCAGGTGATCGTGGTCACCCATCAGCTCGACCTGCTCGAAGACTTCGACAGGGTGATCTGCATCGAGGACGGCACGGTCGTCGCGGACGGCGCACCGGCCATGGCCATCGATGCGTACCGGGCATTGCTGGCATGATCGGCCTCTACTCCCCCGGGCATTCACTCCTCCACCGGGCGCCGACCCTGCTCAAGCTCGCCGTCCTGTCGGCCGGGGTGCTCTGGGTCGGCATTCTCGGCGAGCCGTGGCAGCTCCTGGTCGCTCTCGGCATCATCGCCGGCCTGTATCCCGTGGCCGGCGTGCCTCCGCGCGCAGCCTGGCAGCAGATCGGTCCGATCCTGTGGATCCTCCTGATCGCCGTGCCGATCCAGGCGCTCCTGTCTGGCTGGGTGCCGGCGGCGCTCATGGCCGGGCGGCTGCTCGCGGCCGTCGCCCTCGCAGCGCTCTTCACGCTCACGACCACCGTCACGGCGGTCCTCGAGGGGTTCCAGCGGCTGCTCCGCCCCTTCGATCGCTGGGTCGATGCCGACAGGGTCGGACTGCTCGTTGCGATCACTCTGCGCTGCATCCCCCTCGTCGCCGAGATCGTCACCGAGGTACTCGAGGCACGCAGGGCCCGCGGCACCCAGGGTTCCCTGCTCGCGCTCGCGGTGCCGGTCGTCGTGCGCTCCCTGTACGCAGCGGATGCGATCGGTGAGGCCCTCGTCGCGCGCGGCCTCGACGACTGATCGCACCCGTCTGACACCCGTTCTGGGTGCTTCTCCGGCACGAACGAGCCTCGACAGGCCCACCCTCCGGGACCACACTGAGAGCATCTGAACCGTCGTTTCCGACTGGAGGCCGCTCGTGAGCGCGCTCGTTGTCTTCGATTCCAACTACGGCACCACCGAATCCGTTGCAGGGGCCATCGCGGATGCGATCGGCGGCAGTGCGGTGTCCGTTTCGACCATCAGCCCGGACAGCCTGACCGGAGTGGATCTCCTCGTCGTCGGCTGCCCGATCAACGGCTGGCGTCCGTCACCGCGGATGCAGGCCTTCCTCGACCAGTTGAACCCCGGCACCCTGCGCGGCATCCAGGCTGCCGCCTTCGACACCCGGGTCCACTCGCCCCTGCACGGGGATGCCGCAGGAAGGGTGACCCGCAGGCTCAAGTCCGCAGGGGCCCACATCCTGACCCGGCCGACGGGGTTCATCGTCGACGGCAAGACCGGACCGCTCGCCGACGGGGAGCTCGACCGGGCACGACAGTGGGGCGACTCGATCGTCGCCGCCCTCGCCTCCTGATCCGTTTCCTGATCGGCCCCTGATCAGCCTCCGTCAGGACCCGCCTGCGTCGTGAGGCTATTTCCGCCCGGCCCTGGCACGTCGGCGCCGCGAGGCCGACCGTCGCCTGGCGACAACCGCTCCCGGTTCCACGACGCTGAAGCGTGCCGCGCGCCGGGCAAGGTGGTGGCTCGAGACCCGCTGACGGGTGGCCGTCGGCTGCTGCGCGGGGCGGCTGAAGAACCACTGCTTGGCGAACTCGACCAGGACGAGGTACAGCACGGTCATCCCGGCCAGGGCGAGGAAGAACGGCAGCGGCAGCGGGTCGAAGCCGAGGACTCCGGCGAGCGGAGAAAACGGCAGGTACATGCCGATCGCGACAACGGAGAACGCCGAGATGGTGAGCCCTCGAGAGGCCCGGCTGCGCAGGAACGGCACCCGTCTGGTGCGGATCGCGAAAATAATGAGCGTCTGCGTGGCCAGCGATTCGATGAACCACCCGGCCCGGAACTCTCCGGGCGCGGCCTGGAAGACCAGGAGCATCAGCGCGAAGGTCGCGAAGTCGAAGAGCGAGCTGATCGGGCCGAACAGGAACATGAAGCGCCGGATGTACCCGATGTCCCAGTGCGAGGGCGCGAGCAGCTGCTCCTTGTCGACCCTGTCGCCGGGAATGGCGAGCTGGCCGGCGTCGTACAGGAGGTTGTTCAGCAGGATCTGCCCCGGCAGCATCGGCAGGAAGCTGAGCACGACGGATGCCGTCGCCGCGCTGAACATGTTGCCGAAATTGCTCGAGGTGCCCATCAGCACGTACTTGATCGTGTTCGCGAAGATCCGTCGACCTTCCATCACCCCGTCTGCCAGCACTCCGAGGTCTTTGTCGAGCAGCACGACATCCGCGGCGTCCTTGGCGACATCCGTTGCGCTGTCCACCGAGATCCCGATGTCGGCTCCGTGCAGGGCGAGGGCGTCGTTGACGCCGTCGCCGAGGAAACCGACGGCACGCCCGTTCGCCCGCAGGGCGTGGATGAGCCGGGACTTCTGCTCCGGGGACACCCGGGCGAAGATGCTCGCTTCCTCCGCCCGGACCGCGAGTTCGGCATCCGTGAGGGCGTCGATCTCCCCGCCCGTCAGGGTGCCTCCCGACTCGAGGCCGAGGTCGCCGCACACCTTCTCCGCGACCCGGGCGTTGTCCCCCGTCGCGATCTTCACGGAGATGCCCAGGGTCTCGAGCCGCTTCAGTGAGGCCCGCGCGCTCTGTTTCGGGCGGTCGAGGAAGATGAGGAACCCGGCGAGCGTGAGGTCGTTCTCATCGGCCGGGCTGATGTCCGTGAGCCCGGAGCCGGTCCGGGTCGCCACCGCGACGACGCGGCTGCCCTTCGCGTATTGCTGGTCGAGCAGGTGCCGGGCGGCCGGTGCCACGTCGCGGCAGACCCGGAGCACATCCTCGGGCGATCCCTTGGTGACGAGGGTGAGCGTCCCTGCCGGGTCTCGCACGAGCACGCTTGTCATCCGGCGCTCATGGTCGAATGGGATCACGTCGAGCCGGGTGTACTCGGACACCTGCGAGGCCGGGGCCTCCGGTGCGGCCCAGACGGCCACATCGAGCGGGTTCTGGCCGACCGTCGACACCGTGCCCGTCGAGTAGTCGACCTCGGTCGCGAGCAGCCCGAACCGGAGGACGTCACCCGCGTCCACGTGCGGGGCCGCAGGGAGCGCCGTCGTGAACGAGATCTTCCCCTCGGTCAGGGTTCCCGTCTTGTCCGTGACGAGCACGTCCATGTCTCCGAGGTCCTCGATCGAGACCAGGCGCTTGACCAGCACCTTGCGCTTCGCGAGCTCCCTGGTTCCGGTGGCGAGGCTCGTAGACACGACGGCGGGCAGGAGCTGGGGCGTGATCCCGACCGCGATCGCGAGCGAGAACAGCAGGGACTCGAGCAGGGGGCGCTGGAGAAGCAGGTTTGCGACGAAGATGAGCGTCGTCAGCCCGATGGCCACCTGGAGCAGCAGCAGCGAGAAACGCCGCAGGCCGAGCTCGAACTCGGTCTGCGGCTGCCGGGTGCCGAGGCCGAGCGCAATGCGCCCGAATTCGGCGTGGGCGCCCGTGTAGACGACCACGCCGACGCAGCTTCCGGACTGGATGACCGTGCCCATCAGCACGCAGGAGTTCAGGTCGCCGAGCGCCGCTCCGGCGGGGATGGGTTCCGGCGACTTGTCAACCGGCAGTGATTCCCCGGTCAGGATGCTCTCGTCGCAGAGCAGGTCCTCACACGAGAGCAGGCGGATGTCGGCGGGGACGACGGCGCCGAGGGACAGGTGGAGGATGTCGCCGGGAACGATGTCGACGACATCGATCTCGACCAGGGACCCGTCCCTGACGGCGACGGCCTTGTGCGTCACCCGCGAATGCAGCGCCTCGGCGGCGAGCTCGGCCCGGTACTCATTGCTGAAGCCGAGCCCGACGCTCGCCAGGAGGATGACGCCGATCACGATGGAGTTGGTGACGTCCCCGAGGAGAAGCGACAGGGCGGCGGTCACGATCAGGAGGATGAGGATGGGACTGCGCAGTTGCCTGCCGAGCACGGACAGGGGACCTGCCTTGTGCGTGCGCACCGCATTGGGTCCGGTCGAGGCGAGCCGACGAGCTGCCTCGACGCCGGTCAGGCCCGCAGCCGTTGACCCGAGTCGGCTCAGCACCTCACCGGCGCTGCTGCTCGCGAAGTCCGCGAGCGTCGTCGCCTCGGGAGGCTCCGGGTTCAGCCTCGCGGTTTCCTTCGACGTGAGGTCGGGCATCTCCGTCATCTTCTTCTCGGTCCCCCGGTCAGGCGCCTCCGGCGGCGCTGATTCCGAGACTATCCCTCCCCGGCGAGAACACGGATGCGCGACGGCGAGCCCGCCCTCGAAGGGGGCGGGCCCGGCGCCGCGCACCAGGTGGGGCCTGGGTCAGTGCCTGGCGTCTTCGAGCACCGCAGACTGCGCAGCCCGTTCTGCCGCGACGGACCGCTCCGCGGGGGTGGGATCGATGGTGTGCGCCATCATCGTGGTCTCGTCGAACGGCTCCAGTCGGTCGAGGACCCGGTCGACCTGGGCCCTGTCGATCTCCCGGGTCCAGGAGCCGATCAGAACGGTGGCCACGGCATTGCCGGTGAAGTTCGTGAGTGCGCGGGCCTCCGACATGAACCGGTCGATGCCGACGATGAAGCCGACACCGCCGAGCAGCTGCGGGGCGTGGGCCTGCAGCCCCGCAGCGAGGGTCGCGAGGCCGGCACCTGACACACCGGCGGCTCCCTTCGACGCGATGATCATGAACACGAGCAGGCCGATCTGCTCGCCGAGGGCGAGGGGCTGGCCCATTGCTGTGGCGATGAAGAGGGAGGCCATGGTCAGGTAGATGGCGGTGCCGTCGAGGTTGAACGAGTACCCCGTCGGCACGGTGACGCCGACGACCGGCTTCGAGACACCGAGGTGCTCCATCTTGGCGATCAGCCGCGGCAGCGCCGCCTCAGACGACGACGTCGAGAAGATCAACAGGTATTCCCGGCCGAGGTAGCGCATCAGCTTGAAGATGCTCACGCCGGTGGAAATCTTCAGCAGCCCGCCGAGGATGACGACGATGAAGAGGATGCAGGTGAGGTAGAAGGCGCCCATCAGGGTGAAGAGACTGACCACGGCCTGGAAGCCTGTCGCGCCCACGACCGCCGCGATGGCGCCGAACGCGCCGATCGGAGCGAGCCACATCACCATGATCAGGATCCGGAAGACGAGGGCCTGCACGTTCGCGATCGCCTCGAGTATCGGTTTGCCCGCCCTGCCCATCTTCTGCAGGGCGAACCCGGCGATCAGTGCGACGAAGAGGGTCTGCAGGATGTTGCCGCTCGTCAACGACGAGAAGAGCGTCGTCGGGATGATGCCCAGGAAGAAGCCCTGCGAGTCCGCGGCGGCCGGCGGCACGTATGCCGCGGCCGCTTTCAGGTCGAGCCCTGCGCCGGGGTGGATCAGGTTCCCGACCAGCAGCCCGATTCCGAGTGCGAAGGTCGACATGACGAGGAAGTACCCGAGCGCCAGTCCGCCGATCCGTCCGACCGTCGCGGCCTTCGCGATCGAGCCGATGCCGATCACGATCGTGCAGAAGATGATCGGCGAGATCATCATCTTGATGAGTGCGATGAACACGTCGCAGAGCGGCTTGGGCGAGACGGCGAAGCCGTCCTTCCCGCCGAAAAGCAGGCCGACGGTGATGCCGAGCACGACGGCCACGACGACCGCGATGTACAGGTAGTGGGACGTGTCGATCCGTTTCGCCGGCCGGACCGGACGTGTGGTTCGCAGTGCTGCCATGAGAGACTCCTTTGTCTGGTGTTGTGCGTTTCAGAATGGTCGACGCGGCGCGTGGCGTCACGGTTGCGGTCATATTGTTCACGCGCGACGGGCATATGGTTTCATTCACATCGAGGTGAGAAGGGCGGCACGCCATGATCCGCGACTGGAGCATCGCGCGCCGGCTCTTCCTGGCCCATTCCGTCTTCATCGTCGCGCTCGCCGCCTCGGTCGGCACGGCACTGTTCATCGACGCTCGCGATCGCGGCTACGCCGAAACCGAGAGCCGGATGCTGTCGGTCGCGACGGCCATCGCGGAGAACCCGCTCGTCCTGGAGGCCAGCGGGGCCCCGGATCCGAGCGCGCTCCTGCAGCCATACGCGCTCAGCGTCACGCAGAAGGCGGGGCTCGACTTCATCACGATCATGGCGCCGGACCGAACCAGATGGACTCACCCCACCGAGTCTGAAATCGGGCGGCCGTACATCGGCACCATCGCGCCGGCCCTGGCGGGAACGCCGTTCACCGAGGTCACGACGGGAACCCTGGGCCCGTCCGTCCGCGCAGTCGTGCCCGTCGTCGATGCGCAGGGCGCCGTCCGCGCGCTCGTCGCTGCCGGGGTGAAGACCAGCAACCTGTCGATCGCCCTGACCGCCCGACTGCCCGCTGTCCTGGGCCTGGCACTCGCCCTCCTCGTGGCCGGCGCGATCGTCACGTCCCTGATCGGGCGCTACCTGCGCAGGGTCACCCTGGGCTGGGGACCGGAACAGCTCGCCCAGCTGTTCGTGTACTACGACTCCGTACTGCATTCCGTGCGGGAAGGCCTCGTCCTCGTTGATCTGAAGGGCGACCTCGTTCTCTACAACGACCAGGCCGCCGAGCTTCTCGGCATCCCGTCCCGACCGGCGAATCCGAGGGGCGGGGCCGCCGCCCCGACCCTCGGCGAGCTCGAGCTCCCGGCGGGACTCGGTGACCTGCTCCGCAGTGGCCGCCCGGTGCAGGATGAGATCCACCTCACCAGCACCCGGGTGCTCGTCGTCAGCCAGCAGCCCGCACTCGCGCCACCCGTGAGCGGCCGTGGGAAATCGACGCCGATGGGGTGGGTCGCCACGATCCGCGACCACACCGATCTGGAGTCCCTGGGCAGCGAGCTGCAGTCCATGCAGACCCTGTCCGATGCCTTGCGGGCCCAGACCCACGAGCATGCCAACCGGCTGCACACGATCGTCTCGCTGATGGAACTCGGCCGCACCGGAGACGCACTGGAATTCGCGACCAGGGACCTCGAACTCGGCCAGATGTTGACGGACGAGGTGGTCGCGTCGGTCGATGAGCCCGTGCTGAGCGCACTGCTGATGGGTAAGTTCGCCCAGGCCAGCGAGCTCGGCGTCGTCCTCGCCGTCGAGGCCACCGGCAGCCTGTCCGACACCGGGCTGCAGGCCAGGGACCTCGTCACGATCGTGGGCAACCTGATCGACAACGCCCTCGACGCGGCAATGGACGCCGCGGCGCCGCGGGAGGTCCACCTCTCCGTGCACAGCGGTGCGGCCTCCGTCGTCGTCGAAGTCGCCGACAGCGGCCATGGCGTCGATCCGGAAATGCTCGACGACGTGCTTCGCCGCGGCTTCAGCACCAAGGAACCCGGTGAGTTCGGGCGTGGGCTCGGCCTCGCACTGGTCCAACAGACCGTCAACCGCCTCGGCGGCACCCTGACCATCGGATTCCGGCGGGGCGCGGTCTTCACGGTCACGCTTCCCTGCCGGGCACCCTCAGCAGAGGTCGCCGGCGTGCGCCCCACCGGAGCGAGGGATCCGCACGATGCCTGACGCGGACATCCGCGTGCTCGTCGTCGAAGACGAGGCCATCGCGGCTGAAGCCCACGCGGTCTATCTCGGTCGCCTGGCAGGCTTCGTCCACGCCGGAACCGCGCGGGACGGACACTCCGCCCTGCGTTCGCTGGCAGAAGCCGAGTCCGCGGGCCGCCCGATCGACCTGGTCCTGATGGACATGACCCTCCCCGACCTCCACGGCCTCGACGTCAGCCGCCGGATGCGTTCGGCCGGGCTGATGACGGACATCATCGCGATCACGGCGGTGCGCGACCTGAAGATCGTGCGTGGCGCGGTGGCAGCAGGCATCGTCCAATACCTGATCAAGCCGTTCACCTACGCGACCTTCGCGCAGAAGCTCGGCCAGTACCGGGACTTCCGACTCCAGCTCGGCACCCAATCCCGGGTCACCAACCAGTCGGACGTCGACCTGGCATTCGCGAGCCTGCGCGCGCCCGCCGAGCTTCCCCGGCCGAAAGGACTCGCGGAAGGCACCCTCTCGGCCGTCGTCGACTTCCTCAAAGAGCACGAGTCCCCGGTCTCCTCGAGCGAGGTCACCGACGCACTCGGGATCTCCCGGGTGACGGCTCGCCGGTACCTCGAGTACCTCGCGGACACCGGAACCGTTCTGCGCTCTCCGCGCTACGGGACGCCTGGGCGTCCGGAGAACGAATATTCCTGGATGCGCATACCGCGCCCGTGACGCTCAGGGAGCGGCGGGACGCCGCCGGAGCACGCCGAGGCGCAGCGAAACGTAGGCGGCGAGACCGAGCGGGATCGGAAGCCAGAACTCGAGCACCCGCCAGCCGACAACGGCGAGCAGCGCCGTCGCGTGCGGAGTCCCGACCGCGACGAGGGCGGGCACGAGCACACCCTCGACGATACCGAGGCCTCCCGGGGTCAACGGCAGGAGCGCGAGGAGCCCGCCGAGCCCGTAGACCGCCAGCAGCGGGCCGATGGCAAGCGGATGCCCGAACGCGGCGAGCAGGACTCCGAGCGAAGCAGCGTCGAGAAGCCAGTTCGCGCCGGCGAGGCCGAGCGCGGCGGACATCCGCCGTCGGTCTGTGACGAGCTCGAGGACCTGCGCCGCCACGCTGCGAACGAAGACCTCGACCCGATCCTCGGAGACCAGCGGCACGCGCGCCGCCACCCGGCGCGATCCACGCACGACGAGCTCAGTCC
>NZ_JASJVF010000007.1:0-36564 GCF_035019805.1 Cryobacterium sp. 10I1 | reverse complement strand
GTCGGGCGCCAGCGGCCCCCGACCGCGCGACCGCCCGGCACCCAAACGCAAAACCAGCGGCCCCCGAAGGCAATATTCGCTGGCCCCTAAACCCGCAAATACTCACCAGAAACGCGATGCGGGCCGGGCAGCCCTGCACCGAAACGGACAACCCTCAGTTCGATTCGCAACCCGCCCTGTAGAAGCCTGCGATCATGGAACGTGCTGATTGCCTACCTCGACGAGTCCTACAACAAGGACTTCTATTACATCGCTGCTGCCGTTGCTCCCGTCGAGGCGTGGGAACGGCTTGAGCTGTCTTTCACTGAAATCAAACAGAACACTGCAAAAGCTCACGGCACCCCACTCGATGCCGAGCTTCATGGCCACGAAATCATGGGCGGCGAAGGCGAGTGGGCGCCCCTTCGTGGCAAACATCGTGAAGCAGCCGGCGTCTATCTCGCCGCTCTGCGTCAGGCCCGCGCAGCCGGAATCGCCTACCTCTTCAGAGGCGTTGACATCAAGCGCCTCAACGCCCGCTACAGGTATCCTGAACAACCGCACACCGTGGTCCTCGGCCATTTGTTGGAGCGAATCGATGACTACGCCGGCAAGATCGGAGAACGTGACCAGGTCATCGTGGTCGCCGATGAAATTGCGACCCAAGAGGTCCACAAGAAACAGTTCGAGGGCTACCAACTGACCGGGACGCCCGGTTACCGATCCAGCAAGCTTGTCCGGATCTCGACCCCGATCAATTTTGCGTCATCGCGCCACAGCGTCGGGCTGCAGGCTGCGGACCTGGCCGCGTACCTACACCATCGCCGCAACACGGTGGAAGAGAAGCGCCCTGCAGCTCAAGCCTCGATGCGGCGTCTACTCAACGAGGTCGATCCCGTGACCGTTCATGAGTGGACGTGGGTTCCTTAAAAAACGAAGACCCCGCATAGCGAGGTCTTCGGCTGGCAACGTCCCGGTAACCGGTCCGTTGTAAAACTAATAGTAACTCCAAAACGTCCCAGATCGGGGAACTTCATCTGAGACGTCTCTTTCACGCTGAACTACTCCCTGGTCGAGAAGGGGCTGTGGAATGAGCAGTCGAAGCGGTCCCGGCCTGCACCGGGGTATCTCGCGGTGCGCCCCGCGGAGCTGGTGGCCGTGTTCGACCAGATCACCCTCGACCGGGCGAAGCCGGCGCCGGCCCAGATCGTTACTCTCGCGCCGGAGCTGCAGCGGATCATCGACGTGCACAAACGCAATTTCCCGAAGAGTGCCACGTCGATTGGACGGGCGTCACAGGGGCGTGCCGCCGAGGCGCGGGGATACCAGGCGCCAGACCAAGGGCTTGGCGCCGAGACGGGTTATGGGAGGTAGCGGGTCGTGAGGGTTGTTGGCTATGCCCGCGTGTCCATGCAGGATCAGAGTCTTGATTCGCAGACCGACGCGCTCCGAGCTGCGGGGGCCGAGTTCATCTATTCGGACGAGTTGACGGGTAAGAATGCGGCCCGGCCGGGCCTGGCCGACTGTATGAAGTTTCTGCGCCGGGGTGACACGTTTCTGGTCTACAGCACCGACCGGTTGGGCCGGTCGATGAGCGACGTCGTGTCGATCGTTTCCGAGTTGGGGACGCGGGGTGTGGAGTTCAAATCGTTGACCGAGCCGTTTGACACGACCGCTGCGGGCGGCGAGTCGTTCTTTGATATCTGTGCCGCTTTCGCGCAGATGAATGGCCGCATCATGTCTGAGCGCACCCGTGCTGGCCTCGCGTCCGCGAGGGACCGTGGCCGGCTCGGCGGGCGGCCTACCGTGATGACCGAGGAGCGTATCGAGGTCGCCCAGCGCATGCGCGCCGAGAAGGCGACCTGGGCGGCCATCGCCCAGGCTTTGCAGGTTGGCATGTCGAGCGTGCGACGCGCTCTCACTGACGCTGACCAGCACGAATTGAAGGAGACAATATGACCGACGCTACCGCCAGTAACGACGATGGGCTTGACTCCATCGCGGCAGGGCTGCTCGCGGATGAATTTCGCGCACGCGAGGAACAGCGCAAGTTCGATCGCATGCTTGATGACCACATCGACGGTGTGACTTACGTCGAGCGCGACGGTGTGACGTACACCGAGGACGGCCGGCTCTACGAGCCGATGGATCACACGGGGATACCAGGAGCTGGCGCTGAGTTTCTTGCAGAGATGCGTGCGAAGGCCATCTACGAGGGGGAGCGTCCGCCTGCCTCGCTGGCCGAAGTTCACGCAGAAATGGCGCGGCCTGAGGTTGATCCATCGACGGACTATCACGGCTCTCCAGCACTCGATCCCGAGCTGCAGCGCATCGTCGATGTGAATAAGCGCAATTACCTCACCCCCGCGGCCTGGAGCCGCGTGCGTGGGAAGCACACGGCACCCGAGGGCCGTGAATACAGGGCGTCGACTCCAGAACGACACCGTGGCCTAGACCTAGGCCGGTGAGCCACTCTCAGGCCGATAACTTGCCGTCCCAGGATGTGCGAGGCCGCGTAGTCGTGCGAGTTCCTTGCTGCTGAGCCCCAACCGCTCGCCACCTATGCGCAAGGCTGAGCCCAGGTCGACGAAATGTTCGAGGTCTGGAGACCCGCCGTGGACCTGCGGAGCAGCGGCGGTTCTGGGGGTATATCGACCATTCGCAACGAGGGAAAACGGTCCAGTCCAGCGGTAACCTCTGGGGAGGCAGCAATCAGTCGGACGGAGCGGGTTCCCGCGTTCCCGGCCTGCACTGCATCTACAACATCGCCGAAGACCCAGGCACGGATCAATGCCTGCTTTGCAGCGACCCGAGCGAACGGAAGTAGTCATGGAATCCCAGGGGGGAGGGAACCAGGCAGCAGACCAGACGGCAGCAGAGCAGACAACGGCGCGCCCGCACACGCCCGGAGTCGGGCGTAGAGCGGCGCCCCGGGTCATCCGGGATCTCCGGGGCAACGTCCCCGGGCAGGGCCTCATGATCGAGGTGCTCCGCCGCCAAGCGGAATCCGGAGAGATCGTCCCCGAGACCGGCGCCGTGCTCCTGACAGATGCCGCTGTGCCGTGGCGGATCGGCGCGCTCGGAGAGATCCAGGTCGGCGCGCACCTCGCGCAGCTCGGCCCGGAATGGACCGTTCTGCACTCCGTTCCCGTCGGGAAGGGTGAGAGCGACATCGACCACGTCGTCATCAGCCAAGCCGGGGTGTTCACGATCAATACGAAACGGCACGCGGGCCAGAAAATCTGGGTCGCCGGGCGCGGGTTCATGGTCGGCAATCACAAGCAGCCGTACATTCGGAAGGCCAGCCACGAAGCGAAACGCGCGGAGAAGATGCTCTCCCTGGCGACCGGGATGACGGTCCCCGTCTGCGGTGTCATCGCTCTCGTCGACCCGGCCAGCATCACCCGGAAAGCCCCACCCGAAGGCGACGGTGTCGAACTGCGCATCATCGACTCCCGCGACCTCTGCGCCACCGTCAGCGGCCGCCCCGTCTTCAGCGTCGAACAGATCGCCGTCATCGTCGCCGCGGCAGCGCAACCCGGGACCTGGCACGCGGGCCCACACTCCATCGAGGAACCCGCCGAGATCGCCGCCGCCTTCCACGCGCTCAGCGACCGCGTCGTGGACGAGGCGACGCCGCCCGTCATCCTGCGGCCGCGCACCACGTCCTCCCCGGCAACCACGCGCACCCGTCAGCCGTCAGTGGGGAAGCCCCGCGCCGCCCGGCCCAGCAAGAGAGCCCAGAAGGCGAAGGAGAAGCGCCAGGCCGAGATCATCAAGCTCATCGCGGTCTGCGTCGGGCTGATCATTTGGTACTTCAGCACCCACTAGCCGCAGGTTGGCATGTCGAGTGTGCGGCGCGCCCTGGCAGAGGACACGCTCGAGCACGAATCGAAGGCGTCCTAGACGCCTTGCCCGGCCACACCGGCATTCATCACGCCGAGAGTTTTTCGTTCCAGGCCGTGAGCTGCGCCTCCCAGTCGTCGACGCTGGATCGTAGGTAACGGACGGACTTCCGTGTGAGAGTGACGAAAGCTGGGCCTTCTCCGAGGCCACGTAGTCGTGCGAGTTCCTTGCTGCTGAGTCCTAACCAGCGTAGGCGGGGTATTCCCACGGCTGGGGAAATCTCTGCGCTCAGTAAGCCGAAGGCGGCCGGGCGGCGCCCAGTTTGGCATGGCCGCTAACAATCGAGCCCGGCACCGAGGCCGCCACAGCCACAAGTGCCGCGTCGATCACATCGCCACCCCACTATCGGCGTGAGCCCCACTGCCAGCGAGGAACTGCCCCGCAGTAGCCAATCGAACTCGCTCGGACTCATCGCTCCCCCGCTCTCTGCGCTCATGCCGCCCAGTCTGCCCCCACCGTGACCTCAGCGCACCCTCGCAGACCCCGACCGCCGGGATACTCAAATGAGAATGTGCAGCCCAAAAACCGTCCAAGACGTCGAAAAACGCCGGAAATACGCGGAAGTTCCCGGAACTCTGTTAGATTCAACGCGGTCCAACCGACCAACGGATGCGGCCTCTGGCGTCGCCCGCATTGCCCGCATCACCCGTATACCTGTTTTTTACAGGCGAAGGTCCGAGGAGGACACTCAATGGCTGACAAGTCGCTGAACAAGACCGAGCTCGTTGCCAAGGTTGCCGCAGACTCTGGCCAGAGCCAGGTTGCCGTCGACAGCGTGCTCAACGCTTTCTTTGCCGCACTCGCCGAAACCGTCGCGAGCGACGGCAAGGTCACCATCCCGGGCTGGCTCGGCGTCGAGCGCACCGCCACCGCGGCGCGCACCGGCCGCAACCCGCAGACCGGCGAAGAAATCGCCATCGCAGCAGGCCACCGCGTCAAGCTGACCGCCGGCAGCAAGCTGAAGGCCGCCGCCAAGTAACATCGGCACCCGTTCCACCAGCTTCACCTGCTTCACGCAGAGGAGGGTGTCGGCTTCGGCCGGTGTCCTCCTGTGCGTACCGGCGTCGGCGAACCGCTCGCCACCCAGTGGCGGTCTGCCGACTTCCTCAGCCTTGACGGCGACCTTCACCGACGCATCGATGCGCTCGTACTCGTCGATGAGCCTTAGATCGGCCGCCGCAACGGGGCCCGGGACGTCGTGTCCCGGGCCCCGCGCATGGTTCGCCGGCTCGGTCAGGTCAGCAGGCCGTACTCCTTAAGCAGCTCACCGATCTCGGTGTTCTTGATCTGCTTCATCAGCAGATCGCGGACCATGGCCGGGCCGGGCACCTCGATCTCCTTGCCATCACGCAGCAAGCTGGCAGCGGCGAGCAGCGTACGCACGTCGTAGGTGGAGTTGAAGACCTCCGGCACGCCTCTGTCGATGCCGAGCAGCTGGTAAGTCGCCTCCATCGCGGTGCGCACCGAGTACTCGATGGTGAAGATCGTGTCCCGGGAGGGTGTCTCGGCGAACTGGCCGAGGAACGCGAAGTTGACGGCGCCGGCCGGGACCACGTCGGGCCGGTCACCCGCCTGCCGGGGCATGAAGAACGCCGTGACGTAGGGCATCATCACCGGCACGCAGGTGGCACTCGTCGCCGCGAGCTCGGGGATGTCGGCCACAGGGACACCCATGTGGAACAGCCACTCCTGAGTGATCTCCTCGCCGGTGCACTCCTGCATCGACTTCTTCACATAGTCGCCGGGGACGTCGACCAACAGCGAGTACACCCAAACCACGATCTGGTCCTCGGGTTGCTTCTTGAAGTGCGGCTGGCGGTTGACTGTCCAGCTGAGCAGCCAGGCGGAATCCTGAGCCGTGACGATCCCTCCGGTGACGGTCTTGCCGCCGAACGGCGAACGCTTGGCGATCTTCTCGATGTAGGCGGGGATACGCGTGTCGAGCGTGGTGACGGTGGCCGACTGCCACTTGCTCTCCTGGATGTGTGCGCCGAACACGTCCGGGTGCCCGAATGACGGGTCCTTGGCGGCCAACCGCCGCCAGAGATCCCAGGCCGGGGCCGGTCCCTCGTCGAGCTTCGCCGCGGTGTACTGGTCGCCGTTGTCGGAGTTCTCGGTAAGAGAGCCGATGGTGGCGAGCACCAGGTCGTTCTCGCCGAGCTCGACGCCCCCGACGACACCCTCACGGGTCCAGTGGATCGCGGTGGCCTGCTTCCGGTCGGCGGTGATCGCGAAGTCGATGTCGGTGACCTCGGTGTCGAACTGGAACGTCACTCCCTGGTCCAGCAGCCATCGGTACAGCGGCAGCACCATCGACTCGTACTGGTTGTACTTGAAGAACCGCACGTTGGCGAAGTCCGGCATGCCGCCGATGTGGTGGATGAAGCGGTGCACGTACAGCTTCATCTCCAGCGCAGAGTGCCACTCCTCGAAGGCGAACATGGTGCGCCAGTACATCCAGAAGTTGCTGGCGAAGAACTCCTCGCCGAAGACCTCGTTGATCCGCTTGTTCTCCAGCGACTCACGGGTAGCCAGGAAAAGCCCGATGAGCTCCTTCTGCGCCTGCTTCGAGAGAGTGAAGAGGGTGCCGGTACCGGCATCCTTTCCCTGCTCGACGGTGGCCCGCTGCAGCGAGACGTTCGGGTCGTCCTTGTTCAGCCAGTAGAACTCGTCGAGCACAGAAGCGCCGTCGACCTCGATCGAGGGGATCGAGCGGTACAGGTCCCACAGGCACTCGTAGTGGTCGTCCACCTCACGGCCGCCGCGGATCACGAAGCCCTTCTTGGGCTCATCGATCCCGTCCAGAGCCCCGCCGGGCAGCTTCAGCCGTTCCAGGATGGTGATCTTCGACCCGTCCATCTGTCCGTCACGGATCATGAACGCCGCCGACGCCATCGACGCCAGACCGGCGCCGACGAACCACGCGGTCTTGTTCTCGACTCCCTCAGGCTTGCGGGGACGCGCGAACGCCTCCATAGTGCCGCTGCTGTAATACATAGTCAGTCTCCCTAATATGTTTCGATGATTGATGGCAACGTGGCGAGGAAGCCACGCACGATCTGCGTGACCTGCCCGCGAAGCTCTTCGATGGGGTCCGCTCCGGGATGCGCGCCCGTGGACGGCCCAGCGAGCAGGAGCGCCAGCGCCGCGAAGACGGTGCGGGCGGCCCGCTGTCCCTCGCGCAGGACCGGCTCGCCATCGACCCCGGCTGACCGGGCCGCCACGGCGAGGCGGGACGCGATCGCGTCCTCGAGCTCGCCGACAAGCGCGAGGCCCGCGGTCCGGTGCTCGTCGGTGGCCGAACCGAACAACAGCTCGCGCTGATAGGCGATGACGTTGGCCGGGTTGCACGCCGAGCTCGCCAGCACGGCCTGGACGAGCACGTTCACCGATTCGACCGGGTCAGCGGCCACGGCCGAGGCCCGCACGCCGGTGTAGATCGCGTCGCGCAGTTCGCGGTTGTAGACCATAAGTAGCAGCTCGGCCTTGGACGAGGCATACCGGAACACCGTGCCGACAGCCACGTCGGCGCGTTCGGCGATCTCCTGCGTCCCCACAGCGTCGAACCCGCGCTCGGTGAAGAGAGCGGCCGCGGCCGCGAAGATCCGCAACTGCTTGTCCTGCATGCTTCGTTCGCGGCGGCCTCGGGTAGGGCTGCGTTTCGCGTCCGGGTACTCCGGCAGACCGGCCATGGCGCCTCCAATGAGTTGATTCATTAAGGACTACGCTCATTTATGTACGGGCGCAAACCCGCGCCCGACACCAGCGCTCCGACGTCGCCCACTGAGGCCGGCGCGAGACGCTCCCCGGCCCCCGCACTCGCACACCGAACCGGAGCCCCACCCCTGCGAGGAGACGGGACAAGCACGGCGAAAGGGGGTGTAACGAGTGACCTCTCGCTATCGCAAACCCGACCACTCCTCCACACAGAGCGGTTGTCAGCGGTGCGGCTTCTCAACGAAGAAAGCTGCAGAGTTTGTCGGAGACGGTTGAGAATTGGGTTACGTCTGGCCCTCCCCGGGGTCGGGGCCACGGTGAGGTTGCTCGTCGCAGTACCGCCTAGTACACGACCGCATCCACCAGGTGCGCTAGTCCGCTAGTCGCGAGCCCTGGCCTCTGGCCTGTTCGATCAGTTTGAGAAGTGCGGCGATGCGTGGCGAGTCCAGCGGCATCATCGGATGATCTGAGTTGCGCGCAGCGAAGTTGACGGTCACGGTCGACGGTGAGTGGCGAACGCGTATCGTGATGCCGCGACGACGCGTATCGCCCTCGACATCATCCTCAGAGATGTCGAGGACGGCCGTCCATGGCAGATCCACGACGAGTGCAGGTGCTGGTCCCTGCCAAAAGCTAATCCCCTCGTGGTCGACGGCACAAACAAACGATGTACTCAGATGACCTGTAGCTCCGAGCTCGAACATCACTACCTCGAACACGGGATTCTTTGAGCCGCTTACAAGGAGCGCGCCAGGCTTCTTGACGAGCACCCGGCGATTACGCTGTCTCCCGCGCTCCCGCAAGATTGCGATGATCAGGCACGCAATAGCGACCATAAAAACGAAGAAGACCAACGACGTGAACCAAGTACCGGTTGGATTATCCGAGTGCTGAGCTTGGGCGTTGATAATGAGCAGCCGAAGAAATACTGTCCCGACGACCCCTACCCCGAGCCCGATCCAGGTAGACGAGCGCCTCATTGGACGTCAGCAGCAGCCATTGCCGCTTGCCGCAACTCTTTGATAGGCCCCAATGGCGTAGGCTCGCCCGGCTGACGGAGAACCAGCCCTGTCGCGTGATCGCGCCATTCAACGTGTTTGAACAACATTGGCACCGTTGTGTAGCCGGCGCGAACCTCACGCCGTTTCGCGACGAAGGAGCCGACAATAGAAACGTTGAAAGCGCCAATGGACAACCAGATACCTAACCAATAAAGAACCGACCACCATCCGCCGACGAAGAGGGTCAGGCTCCCCGAGAAAGCGACTATCGTCCCGACACCGAAACCGGCAACGACTATCAACGTCAGCAGGGACACAATCGTCGTGATGTACCAGAACCACGCGGAGGGTTTTACGACGATCCGCGACCTACTCACTTCGCTCATCAATTGCCACAATCCCTTCGGGAGGTTTCGGGTCTGCTGCCGAGGCCATTGACGTTACCGGTTATTCCAATTGGCAGGCTGAATGATCCGGCCCCACCATGTAGGGCCTCCAATCCCGCTTTCACCGCCTCCGTAGTTCCAGAGAACCTTGCAATCATGCCCGGACCGACGGAAACGGCTGCAGCAACGCCCTCTCCTCGGAGTCGAAGACGCTGAGGCGGGAGCCGGCCCGTTTCTGGAACGGGGATCGAACGTGCGTTGTTCCTCGCTTACGCGGAACTCATCCGCGAGCATCCCGGCCGCGATGGCGTCAAACCCATCATCGTCACCGGCGGCGGCGCCAGTCATCGTGTCTCCTTCGATCCGTGCTGGTCGGCATCGCCTGCGAGGGCGCGGCGCACACTCGATACCCCGACCTGCAGGGTTTGGGCGATGGTCGCCCAGGTCGCCTTCTCGGCGCGCATGCGCCGGGCGACCTCGACGCGTTCCGCGCTCATCACTGTTGGTCGGCCGCCAAGCCGGCCGCGAGCCTTCGCGGACGCAAGGCCAGCGCGAGTGCGATCGGAGATGATGCGACCATTCATCTGGGCGAACGCGACACAAATATGAAAGAACAACTCCCCACCCGCGGTGGTGGTATCAAAGGGTTCAGTGAGCGACTTAAACTCCACACCCCGCTCCCCCAACTCAGCGACAATCGTCACGACGTCAGTCATCGACCGGCCCAACCGGTCAGTCGAGTAGACGAGCAACGTGTCACCGCGGCGCAAGAACTTCATACAGTCGATCAGGCCCGGGCGAGCCGCATTCTTCCCAGTGATCTTGTCCGAGTAGATCTGCTCCGCGCCCGCCGCTGTGAGAGCGTCGATCTGCGAGTTCAGATTCTGATCCTGCGTCGAGACACGGGTGTAACCAACGATGCTCATAGCCGCTACCTGCCGTAGCCGTGGTCGTTACTGCATTCCTGTTGAGTCGGCGGGAGGGTCGCCGTCAGCTCGGGGAAACGTCCCTCCCACAACTGCCGCACTCGCGGCGGCATCATCAGCTTCGGCCATATCGTGATCAGAAGTTCCCGGTTGAGAATCTGCACCTGGTCGACCGTGCGACCTTCCTGGATCCTCGCCTGGTAGGCGGTCACAATACCTGCCGACTCGACGTCGAAGGTTGTGTTTGGTCCCCAGTAGACCCAAGGCGGAAGACTCACGTGACCGCTGCGCGGGCCGTGCAGCTCATCAAGGCCGGCAGGCGCATCATAAGGCTTGATGTCCTGAATGCTGACCTTCTTCGCGGCCGACACGGCCTCGTTTGATTTGGTCATCGTCCGTACCCATAATCGGTACCGAGCCCCTGCGCTGATAGCTGCGCTGGTGGCTGGTACCCGCGGGCCTCCGGGGCCTTCATCTGAGCCGGGCGACCGATCTCGGTCGCGCTCGTGGGGTAGTCGCGTTTGTTCATGTCCACGATCTTCCCCAACTCCGGCGACAGCGGCGGCGGCATTGCCCGCCCGCTCTGGACCGGCTCGATGGCCTTCGACAACACGGCCGCTAAACGGGTGTTGCTGCCCGTGTCCTGACTATGGAAGCGAGCCTGCACGAACTCTTCCCGCAATGGCGACCCAACCTGGAAGGCACCGGTGTCGATTCGGTAGCCGGCTTGCTCCGCGAACTGGGAGAAAAACACGAACTGTGTTCGGGTATTGCCTTCACGGAAGCTATGGATGACATTCAGCTCACCCCACCGCTCCGCGAGCTCATCAACAAACTGCCCCTTGTCCAAACCGCGCAACAGATCCTTGCTCGCGAGCTTGACGTACTCCGCTTCGGCCGCCGCGGTCAGCGACGGGCCGCCCGGGTAATACGAATGCCCCTCCTTCGACATGAAGCCGACCGGACCCACCCGCTCCTCCCCCGCCCACTCGTAGACGTCCTGGAAGACGTATCGATGAATCGCCTTCATGTGGTCGTAATCGAACACCGCCGGCACGGGCTCGTTGGCCAACTGGTCAAGCCGCGCCGACGCGGCGAACTCTTCTTTGGCACTGAGTGCGGCAGGGTCCCTCTCGTTGAATTTGTTCCTTAAGACAGTGGTGCCCGGGATGAAGTAATCATCCCAGGCACGGAACTTCGTGGCCACCGTTACCGGGCGTCGATGTGTGCGATGCCCGCGGCGATTGCCTCGTCCGTGGTCATGTCGCCACGGATGGCACTGCGGCGCAACTCGCGCAGCGCCGGGTCGGTCACCTCATGACCGGCAGCTCCCAGAGCGGCATCAGCAAAACTCATCCGACGCTCGACTTCGGCCTCGTCGACAGTGGGTGCGGTACGTGCACGCGTGATGGTCATGACAGCTCCAATCGGATTACTTCCAGTCTATCATTTCTGCTCAAAAACCTCTATAGCCATGTTTCGGCAGTTTTAATTTCGGCAACAACTTTTGGACAGATGTCGGACACCGGAAAATCAAGGTTCAACGTCGGCCGCGTCGACCTGTTGCTAAACGATCGTCAATCAGGATGACACCTCATCGTCAAATATCGTGACGGACAACACCCCTTCTCCGCGTAGGCGGGGGTGTTCCACCCGCGGCTGCTCAAGACTGCCAGGTGTGAAACCATTGTTTGGGCGATCACTCTCCGATTCTGGACGGGCGGAGCTGATCCCTACGGGACTTGTTCCCGGCCAGAGTGAAGAAGATTGGTGGAGCCAAGATCAACGACTTCTGGAAAATTAGTGTCGTCGACGGACCCGTTGTCGTCTTCTTTTTTGTGGCCTCCGGCCTCGCGCTGCTGTTTCTGCTGTTTAGGAAACTGAGCTGGCGCTGGACGGTGATGGCTTCGGCCGCCCTGATCCTCGGAGTGCTCGTTGCCGTCCTGGTCTGGTTCGTCTGTGTCCGGGTCCTTAATCTTTTTGGCATGTCATTGGGGACAGTCACCTATATGTGGCTCGCTGCCGCGTGCGGCGGCTCGAGTGTGGCCATCGCCAACCTGTGGGATTCCCGGCGGGCGCGGAAAGCAATCGCGGCAGGATCCATCCTGTTGTTCCTGATCACTGGAAGCCTCGGCATCAACGCGGGCTTTGGACTGAATCGTACCCTCGGCTCTCTCTTTGGAATCAGCACGGAAACGCCCATCATTTTGACGGCGCCCACCCAGGCTCCAACTCCGGGCCCTCTGGCCGGTCCGCTTTGGCAAACCTGGGTACCGCCTGCCGGAATGCCCGCCAGTGGAACCACAGGTAGTCAGATCATTCCTAACCCCCGATCCGGGTTCACCTCGCGTCCGGCTGGAATTTATCTCCCTCCGGCCGCTCTTGTACCAAATGCTCCCGCTCTCCCTTTGGTCATCTTGTTAATGGGGCAACCCGGGAATCCAGACCCGCAGTACGTGGCCGCGACCTTGGACCGGGATGCGGCCCTGCATGGTGGCTTGGCCCCTATTGTGATCGTGGCCGACCAACTCGGGGACCCGAGCATTGACCCGCTCTGCCTGGACACCGCAACATACGGGAACGCGGAGACCTTCCTCACCCACGATGTCGTCACCTGGGCAAAGGCAAACCTCAACATCATCCAAGATCACCGGTACTGGACAATCGCGGGTTTCTCTAACGGCGGCCAGTGCGCGATCTCCCTGGCCGCCAAACACCCCGACCTGTGGTCCAACGTCATCGACATCTCCGGCGAGTCCTTCCCCGGATCCGAGATTCAGGCGGCCACTCTCAAGGACATCTTCGGCGGCGACCAGAAAGCGTACGACGCCCAACGACCGGTCAACCTGCTAGCCGCGCACCGTTATGTAGACACTGTCGCGATATTCACCGCCGGCGCTGACGACCCCGGTGTACTGGCCGGCCAACGAGTCGTCGCAAGCGCCGCACAATCAGCCGGTATGGCCGTGACGCTACGAGATATTCCCGGCGGCGGACACTCGGTGCGCGCACTAGACGGAGGCCTGGACATCGGTTTCGAGGTCCTCTACCCACGATTCGGTTTGTCCGCACCAACGACAGGATAAATGAACTCACAGCGACCACTACCCGGCAGAACGCAACGAGGACCGAGAGATAGGCCGTGCGGCACGAGTCGGCCTTACGATCTCGGTGAAATGGCGAAATCTAGAACGCGCCTAGTCACAGCCTGACTGCCCGCAATCGATCAACTCCAAGCGCACCGAGATCATATAGCCGCCACACGTTCGATTCATGGAATCCTCGGCACCACTCTCCCGCCGCTCGGCATAGATCATGCCGACCAGGTCACGCAGTTGGGTGCCGCGCCCCGCTCATCCGTGTGCATGACGGCACAGCACCCGGCCGAAGCGGGTCCCGCGCCCTCGATGACGAGACCCTATTTCGTAATCCGTTATCGTTATTCGTATTGCGTTAACGTATTGCGTTCTGAGTGATACGATATTGGTATGAGTCTTCCCGAGATCAACGATCTGCGTACCTGCGGTTTCCCCGGCTGTGACGAGCCCGTGGACGCCACGCCCGGTGTCGGCCGGCCTGCCGGCTACTGCATCAACCCCGCCCACAACCGGGCCGCTGCGTGGCGGGCCCGCCGCGCCGAGTCCGGCCGCATCGAGCGCACGGTCGAGGACGAGAGGCTCCCCGTCGATGCCGCACGTCAGCGGGCCAGCGTGCTGCGCTCTCAGGTGGCCGGCATGGTCGAACACCTGCAGCAACAGCTCGTCGTCCTCATCGACGAGCTGCGCACGGTCGCGGATCCCGATGCGGCCGAAGCACAGATCGAGGCCGTCACCGCGGGCGCGGCCGAGCAGGTCGCCACGGCGGCCGCCCGGACCAACCGGGCCGAGACCGCCACCCGCAAGGCCGAGGCCGAGCGGGCAGAAGCCGACGCGGCAGCCGAGGAATCCGCTGCCCTGGTCGACGAACTCCGCACCGTCCTGGACGCGCTCGAGCAGCGTGCCGCCGGGCTGGAGGGCGACCTGGTCGTCGCGGGCGAGGACAACGTCCGCAAGGCCAAGGAGATCACTGCCCTGAGCGCCCAGGTGGCCGCTCTGACCGACGAGAACGCCGCCACGACCGCACGGCTCACCGAGGCCCGGGAACTCGTCACCACGGCCACAGCAGCCAAGGACGAGGCCCTGGCGGCCGCGCGTGATGCCGCCGCGCAGGCCGACGCCGCCGTGGCGCGGGCCGAGCGTGCGGAGACGGAGGCTGCTGGCACCCGGGACGTGCTCGACCAGGCCCGGGTCGAGCGCGAGAGCGCACGGGCGGAAGCGCTCGTACTCACCGGGCGCCTGGCCACGGTCACCAGCGAACGCGACAGTGCCACGGCCGAGGCCGCCCGGGAGTGTTCCTACGCCGAGCAGCGCGTCACCGACGTGCGGGACACCCTCGAGCAGCAGCTCACCCAGCTGCGCGCCGACTTGGACCAGTCACGCACGAGCGAACGCGAGCAGCGCACCCGCGCCGACCGCGCCGAAGCGCAGACGGCACGCCCCAAGCAGAAGTAGACCGCCAGCCCACTCCCCCGCTGCGCCCCGAGTCGCGAGAGGATCCTCGACAGGCCGTGTGCCTGGTCGTTGTCGGCGCCGGCGGTGGAGGCGGTTCGTGGCGGCTACCGGAAGTTCTTCGTCGAGTCCGTCTCGTTAGGGTGACCGGTCGCGGCCTTCGTGATGTACACGCGTCCAGGCTTCTTCGCCTTCGCGTTGGGCTCGTCAACGGCGTACCACAGGCGAGCACCGTCAGTGACCTTGTACTGCCACTGCGGCAGGACCACGCCATCGACCAGGACCGTGGAGAGATCCCCGCGGAGTTGGTAGCAACGATCAGGGTCGTACCGCGCAGGATGCGCGGTGAGATAGTCGTAGGCGTCCGCGAGGGCATTCTTCGCGGACGCCTTCAAATCCGTCCAGCCGCGTTGCGCTGCGGTGTTGCCAAAAAAGAGCTCGTACTCGGTGCCCTTGATCGGCCGCGGAACCGCGACGCCACGCTTCCCCGCCACCTACGGGCGTTCGACGCGAACCGGGGCGGCGGGCAGCTCGATCGGCTCGACAGGTCGCATGCCCATCGCATAGGCGACGGCCGTTTCCTGCCACTCCTGCTGCGCCCGCAGCAGACGCTCGAACGTACCGAGCTCACTGGCAGCGTAAACGAGCTGTTCAATCTCGGCCGCGTACGCGGCGAGCTCCCCCGGGGTGAACTCCCCCGCCCAAGCGAACAGATCCGTCAACGCCGCCACGACGTCGCCCTTGTTCCGCCCGATCGCCCGGATCAGCCTGCTCGAGAGCGCGATACCGTTCTCGAGGACGTCGAGATCGTGACCGCGCAGGATCACGAGATCGTCACCATCACGGCGCGTGATCCGGACCTGACCCTCATCAATGTGAGCCAGAACCTCCTTGGGCTTACGCAAAAGGTCAGTAAAAGTCGCGGTACTCATGCCCACACACTACATCAGATAAATATCTGATTAGCTGAGTGGTCGCCCGACCGGCAGCGGCGAGCTATCGCCTTCGTATGGCTCCCCTGCGTTGTGCAGGAGTTCTCTGCGTTCCACTTCGGCTTGGATCGCTCGTTCGACGAAGTCAGACCAACTCTTGTCGCCCTCGAGGTGGCTCGTAGCCCGGTACGTTGCCCGCGCGCGATCTCTAGTCTGCGCAGACAAGTACGTGGTCATCCTCGCGGTCGGTTCTGCCATAAGGGCAGGCTTCCGTGCCGGAGCCGCAGCAGGCTTGGACAGCTTGGGCTGCTGAACGGGCTGCACTGTGGGTTCGGTGCGGTTTCTGGCTTGCAAACGACTCAAGTCGGGAGTCCCGGCACGGTGCGCTAAGCCGCCGATTTGTCGGCTGGGGGTGTCGTCGCTCATGCGAGGGCCTCCTGGTTCTCGGCCGCGGTGATTCGGGCCACAACTTCTTGGGTGATGGCTTGCAGGTCGTCTGCGACGGATGAGGCTGTCCGAGGTGCGAGAGCTTGTGCCTGGGCTTCGCCTCGGCGGATCTCGAACCACTTCGGCCCCTTTCGTACCTCCGCGTCGAGTTCGTGGACGAGGAGGCCCCGTTCTCGTGTGGCCTGGGCGGTTGCTTCGCTATGACGGACCGTGGCGGTGAAGACGACGTTGTTGTCAGCATTGAAGAGCTCCGCGATGTGTTCGCGAGCTTCGCGCTGGACGACGTGGGCGGATGTGCCGACGTCGACGAGAACGACGCCCAGCAAGTCGAGGGTCGGATTCACGCCCAGGACGGCGTCGAGGCGTGCAGCGACGGCGCCGAGTCCCTTGCGACTTGATTTGTCGCTCTTCACAGGCACGAGTGCCCACCTGGCAGCGGCGACGGCGGCCGTCTGGAGGGTCTCATCGCCGGGCGGGCAGTCGATGAGGATCATGTCGTAGCCGCCGGCGAGCGGGGCGAGTAGATGCGCGACGGCGAGCTTGGCGCCGTCTGGGTCTTTGTTCGCCTTTGCAGAGAGCCCGGCCGTGGCCTGGTCGAGAGCAGGGCCTCCCGCGAAGACGTCCAAGTTCGGCCGGACTTCCTTGATTGGCGCTGCTCCCCCGCCGAACATGAGTGCTTGTGCGAGTGCGCGGCCGGTGTCGTCTCTGTCGTCGTCGGTGTATCCGAGGTCTTCAGCGAGATTGCCTTGGGGGTCAAGGTCCACGAGCAACACGCGGTATCCGTTGTTGGCGAGCATGCCACCGATGTTGGCGGTGAGTGTCGTCTTGAGGACGCCTCCCTTTCCGTTGATGACAGCGATAACGCGTTCCAAGGCGGTGCGATCGAGTGCCTGAGGCATATTCGCTCATTTCGTTTGACGTCAATAGTGACAATACAGCTAATACTGTCATTAGTGCCATAAGTGGCAATGCTGTTTTTACTGCTATTGCAAACCTTACCAGCAATACCAGCAATACCAGCAATAACGTTATTGCTGCCATTACCACTAATGCCTGTATTGCTGTCATTGAGTCAGTGCGCCAGCCCGATTCCACAGGCCAGACCTACACCCGGCCCGGCGTCGGGGGAGCGTGAGGGGGTCGCCCCTCGCCTGCTGGCCCGTGAGGGCCAGCAGGTTGTAGCGGTTAGATGTTGCGGAGCATGCTGACGATGGTGGGGAAGGGGGAGAGGCTTTCAACGAGGGTGTTGATGGTGCCGGGGTCGGGTGTCTGGGCGAGTGCCTTCTGGATCTTCGTGAGTTGGGAATCGGTGAGGCCGACGGTTTCACCGCCGGGGGTGACGCTGACGGCGATGGCGGTGCCGAAGATGACGGTGGGGGAGCCGAGTAGGTGGGCCAGCACGGTTGCGGGCAGGTTCAGGGTGGACCCGTTGATGAGTCCTTCATCATCGACGAAGAGGTCGATGTCGTCGTCCAGGCCGACGACATCGAACATCGAGCAGCCGATGGCGGCGCAGATGTCGGCCCCGATGTTGCTCTGGTCCAGGTTCAGGGTGGTGATGGTGTCGGTTGGGGTGATCTTGATGCTGCGGATGGTGGTAGTCATGGGGTTCTCTCTCCTCGCGTGGTGAGTGGCCCGGGGTCCCGGGGTCTCTGGGCAGTGGTTGTTGTGTCGTCCACCGTTTTTCTGCCCTGGGTGGCAAGAGAAATCGATTGAGAGCGGGAGTGCCGTAGTGCCCGCAGTCTCGTGCGAAATAAGGGAGCCTGCGACCGCGTGCGAGAGTGTGGGTGACGCAGGCACGAAGCGAACTACGATGACCGGCCACCAAGGGAAGAAAAGTCTTGAAAAAGGCTGGCCGGCATGACCGGGTCCGCGGGGATCCGGCCTCCGTGCCGGGTTCACCTGGTGGGGGAGTGTGAGGGGGTGCTCCCTCACGGCCGGCCCGTGGGTGGGCCGGCCGTGGCGGCGTGTTTACTCGGGCCGCACGAGCTGCTGAATCTCGGCATACGGGGCGGTGTCCGTCCACGTGTAGCCGGTGGTGACGCTGACCGTTTTGGCGTTGGCGCGCACGACTTCGCGCCACTGGCCGCGGATCTTCACCCGGTCTCCCTTCTTGACCGTGGAGCGGTCGTAACCGGTGGCCGTGCCGCTCTCGACCTGGGCGGCGCGCACGGCCTCCCAGTAGACAATCTGGTCGCGCTTCTCCTCGATGTGCGGTGCGAGGCGCGCCGCACGGGCCTGCATCTGCTCGGCCGTGGCGTCGATGTAACCGCGTGTGTCGTCGTAACACTGCGCGATTATGCGGCGCTCAAGCTTGCGGAGCTCAGCGCCCAACGTCTGGATGCGGTTGGCCACGGTGACCGGGTTGTAACGGGCGGTGGTGGTGTGGGTGGCCGCGTCGGCGCGAGCCTGGGCGGTGGTGGCGTCTTCGCTGGCCACGATTGATTTGCGCATGGCGTTATCTGCTGTGGCGATCGCGTTGCGGTGGCGTACTTCGGAGTGGTGGCCAACCTTGATCGGCTCGCCTCCCTCGGGCAGCCGGTCCAGCGCTGCGCGTGCATTGGTCCAGGCGGCATCTTCGGCGCGGCTCTTGCTCTCTGCCTTGGCGGCCAGGGCTTATACCCGGTCGGCCTGACGCTCGATCTTTCCGGCCTCGACCTCGGCGGTCGTGCGGTGGGTGTTGTCGATTTCGGTTTCGACCTCGAATCCCGCCGCTTCTAGTGCCGCCTTGGTGCGGGTGATGGTGTGCAGCTTGGGCAGGCGGTCGCGGGACTGGGGGACGAACCAGGCGTTGATGCTGCGCCCCCAGCGCCATCCGGCGGCCTTGAGAACCTCGGCGGTTCCGTCGCCCCGGCTGGTGCCGGCGATCAGGGTTCCGGCTTCGTGGGTGTGGGTGATGGTGAGCATTAGCGGGTTCCTCTCGGGGTTGTGCAGGCGTTGACGCGGGAGCCGTTCGGGGTCATGACGATGACGAATCGGCTTCTGGGGTTGGGGTAGCTCTGGCTGTTCCAGAACGTCGACATGTCGGCGCTGCTGAGCAGGTTGTCGGCCCCGAGCACTCCGGGAGTCAGGGGCTGAATCTGAGTTGTGAGCATGAATTTTTCCCTGGACCTAGGCGACGCTGTCGGCGTAGCGAGTGGCCGTGCAGGTTTCGCCCGGCTGAGTGTCTACGGCACCTTCGGAACGGCACCCACTGCAGGCACACCCGGAGGCATAGAGCTCCCGGGGATAGGTGTTCTCGTAATCGAAATCTGACTCGCTCATGGGTTCTCTTTCCTTCGTGAACAACTGTTTTTTTGCCCTATCTGGCAAGAGAAATCGAGAGCGACCGGGAGTGCTGTAGTGCGCGGGTTCTCGGGCGAAATAAGCCCGCAGGGCGCGTCCGAGGACCCGGGTGACGTAAGGCACGGAAGGGAGCTACGGTGAAACGCCAGAAAGGACAAAAAGGCCCATTGGACAGTGCCGTGCAGCGGCTCCAATTGCTCGTGACGGCATCACCGTCACGGTTTCGAGACTGGTATCACGGTGATATTCCGCCCCGGGGGAGCGCGAAGGGGGGAGAATTGTGGGGTATCCGGGGCCGTGCACCGCGACTTCGGGAAAGGACACCCATGACCAACCTCACGGCCGAGCCGACCAAACCCCACACACCCCGCACCTCACCCGACAAAGAGAACACCCTCCTCGGACGGGTGTTTGAGGCGGTGTTGTTCGATAACGACGGGACGCTCGTGGACTCGACCAACGCCGTGAACCGGTCCTGGCTGAGCTGGGCCGAAGAAGCGGGCCTTGGCACGTCATTCCGGGGTGCCAGCCACGGGGTACCGGCCCGGCAGATGCTGGCCACGTTGATTCCGGCCGATCAGATCGACGACGCGGTCATCCGGTTGACCCAGATCGAACTCGCCGACACCATGGGCATCACGATCCTCCCCGGTGCCGGGCCCCTGCTCGCGAGCATCCCAGAGCACCGGCGGGCGATCGTCAGCTCCGCCACCCGAGAGCTCTGCCTCGTTCGCCTGGCCGCCGCGGGCGTCCCGACACCGGCGACCATCATCACTATCGAGGACACGGGCCGGGGTAAACCCTTTCCCGAACCATTCCTCGAAGCTGCCGCCCGCCTCGGGTTCGACCCGGCCCGCTGCCTCGTCGTCGAGGACGCACCGGCCGGCCTCGAAGCCGCGCGCGCGGCCGGCTGTGCCACCATCGGCGTCGAAGGAACCCATGACGCAGCCGACCTGGACGCCGATCTCGTCGTGGCCAGCCTGGACAAGTTGCGCATCGTCGTGCAGCACAACGGCGTCAAGTTCGAACTACTTCCCGAATAACGCCAGCCAATACCGAGAACACCGCAGGCACGCAAAAAAGCTACGGCGAACCACCAGATAGGCCAAAAACCCCACAATCAGTGCCGCAAAGCGACTCCAATTCGCGGCATGGGTACGGCGGCTGTGCCGTTATTCCGTCCCGGAAGGGGTGTGTGTCTGGTGGTGCCAGGCTCCGGCCGGTCGTACTAGAGCGTGAGTCCGTAACGCTTATTGGGCTTTGATGCCAAGAGGTGTTACGGACTCACGCTCCTGGGCATAGTCGAGCCCAGCTGATCCACACGATGGTGAAAAAGTCCACTAATCGGTGGGACATGACCGGCTCCGACCGCCCTGGATCCAATCGATCTCTCAATTTTTTAGTCGAACGGATTACTTCTAGACGAGCGCGAGAATTTGGATAGCCCACGTAATTTCAACCTTGTATAGTCATCGCGATAATCCCTATCGGTCCTAAATTCGATTGGAACGATTGATTTCCAAGATCCGACGTGAGGAGAACAGATGGGTCTGCTGAATTTTATGGAGAAAAGGAACTCCAACCGTGTGGTGGCGGCGCTCAAAAGCATGCTCCCGGAGCAAACACCGCAGGTTATGGATCTCCCGTGCCATCTGACGATCGAAAGACACACGGGGATCCGCGTCGGCACAACCGATGGCGGTGTGATCCTCCTCCACCGTTGCCAGCTGCACTGGTGGGTCCGCTTCATCGAATCACCCAACATCCCCGGTCTCAAAAGTTCGTTGGTCAACTCCATCATCCGCGGGCATGAATCCTTCCCATTCATGCCCGCGAATACCCGTCCCACTCAAGCAGCTACGACCATCGCTGCATCACTCGTGGATGACTAAATCTCCTTCAGCCGGCTCCCACACGGTCATGGACCCTTGAAGCAGCCCCCGAGTCTCTATACGGCCACATCACCCGTGGGCAAATCCAATGAACCAAGCACTACGTCCAACGGGACAAGCGTCATGAGTCGCTCCCTCGACAATGTTGACGGAGAGAGTCGAGCCGGTCCTAACAAGAATTATCCTCAACAAACGTGAGCGGTTACGCCGCCTCGCCCAGGTACTGCCACCGGTTCTCCGGATTGAGCACACCCGCACCCACCAACTCGAGCGCAGCACGGTGATCAGCACGATTCGTGCTGGCTCGCGGATACCTCGGCCATACCCGCTCACCGCGTGTGCTCGCCTCAAACAAAGGCCGGCTCGACACGTGCGGGCGCCTCGGCCGGCTCCTCGGGGCGGAATGCATCGTGGATAGTTCCGCTTGCCACCACGCCCACACGTCCCGCTCGATTCGATACCGCTCCGCCCGAGCCAACAGGGTTCCCAGCACGTTCAGCTGCGACGCGGCCTGGTTCCGGAGATCCTGCTTGGATCTGGCCCACCCATCACGGTGAACAACGAGGAGCTTATAACGCCGCAGACGACTAAGGATTGTGGCCGTATGCCGAGCCGTGACGCCCAGAAGACGAGCGGCGGAGTCAACAGTGAGACTCGGGTACTGGCGCAGGAGGGCATAAAGCTTCCCTGCCAGAGGCCCCAGGCCCCCGCGGGTGAAGAGATCATGTCGTTGGTCCGTGAGTTGCTCCTCCAGCACGGCCACTAGGTGGGTCCGGGTATTAAAGAGCTCAGCCACAGAACGACCCGGCGCTGACATGTTTTCGTGGGGGGGGCGGGGGTTATCTAATGGTTGTGACCGGACTGTGTCAGGGGCTGTGGATAACGTGGACGCTAGGCGCCATTCGGCGGCGTTGCCATCCTCGCTAGCACTGACCCGTTCGACATACCCAGCCTTGGCAAGGGCTAGGAGAGCCACTGCTGCGGTCGTACGTCCCAGGCCCCCCATCGGGCCCAGGTCCCGGATCGCGGCGGCCACAGTGCGCTTACCCGTCTGCAAGGTCAGGTAGGCCAGGGAACTGAGAATGGTCTGCTGATTGGAGGACGCCTCCGTGCGACCCCACCGGCCCGGGCTAACCCGGAACCGGGCCAGGAGAGCCTGAACGTCAGTCACGATCCCGTCCAGCTCCGACACGTCCTGCGGCTCCCGCACAGCCGGCAGCGGGCGCTGGAGCGCCGCGTACTGCTGAGCCTTATCCCACTGCCGGCCCAACCGGGCACGCGCCTCACCCGCGGCCCGGGGCCGACGGGAACCGCGCCCGGTGTTCTTCGTCCGGAAATGCTCCAAACCCGGTGCCGTCTTCACGGCGTGCTCCACGTCGGCCAGCTGCCAACCCGCGTTCGCCGCCGCCAGCAAACACATAAACCCCGTCCAGCTCGGGTTACTGCCCCCATCGATAGTGGCCATATGGGCGGTGCCAGCCGTACTCAGTCGCCGGTGCGACCGGTGGTGTGCGGTGACAGGTCCCGACGGGGCACTGTCCTCCGCGCGCAGGGAAGGCCTACGCGCCTCGAGCACCGCGGCCAAAGCGGCCAGGTCCGCGATCGTGGTTGACGGGGCGATCAAACTGTTCACACTCCCGCGCAACACGGTGGAACTGCTCCCATCCCGGTGCGGAGACAGGGGCGGCCGCGCCGCACCCGTGACAGCGTTGAGCAACATGCCATGGTCCAAACGGCGAAAATTCGCCCGCGCCGCACCCGCTACCGGGGCGACTGCGCCCTTCGAAGCGCCCTCTTGGAGCGCGATCCAAATATGACGGCCACCCGTCCCCGAGGACTGACACACAACATGCTCAATCGACAAAGCACCCAACAAGCCCGAAAGCACATCGCACTCATCGACGGCTTCCTCCATCAACTCAGGGTCGACGCCATGCTTGTCCTTGCCATCAAAGTCAAAACAGAGGACCCGGAATAATCCGGTCTCATCAGCCAGGTTCATCGCCCAAGGCGTCGTGGGTGCGAGGGGACCAACCCGATGAATCAGAGGGTAACTGTTCTCATCCACACGCCCATACGCATCGCGCTTCATCACACGAACCTGACCCCGCGGACTCATCCGACGCGTCAAAGCCCACGCTGACCACCCTTCGGAAGACACGCCAGACACGCCGGCCGCATTTCCGGGTGCATTTGTGGGTACTTGCGCTATGCTCTGTGACATAGAGAAACCTCCCGTGAGGGCTGTTGATCTGGATTAGCTCGAACCTCGGTGCCGGGAAGCGATGAGGGTTTGAGCTACGAAACTTGCAGTAGCCCGTCGTGAAAGCGACGGGCTCTTTCGTTTAAGCGGCTGGTATTGGTAGCTCCTCTAGTTGGGGACGGCCAATATCGAGGACGGGCAGTTTTCCACCCGTGTCGGCAAGATCGCGCAGTAGCGTTTGCATATAGAGCGCCTTAGCCGCTCCGCTGGCGGCGGCGGCTTCATTGACGAGAGCGAAGATCTCTGGGTCAACGCGCACCTGCAGAAGAACGGTCGGAGCGTTGACTCTCCGCCGTGCACGTCCGGGTTCCATCGCCATGCCAGTAAGGCTGGCAGAGGAGGGGATATTAATACATACCCTCCGCGGCGTGTTGGTATATTTCCGAGCAAGTAACTTTCGTATCCAACGGAAGGCTGCCCGAACTGCGTCAATAGCGGCCATCGGGTTCGATCCGACTTCCGGTAGAGGAGCCACGGTCGCGTCGACCTCAGGACGTGCCAGGCTGAAGCAACTCGTCCGGCCGAATGTAACGATATTCGAAGCATGGGTACTGGACCTAGCGCGCCCGCTGCCGGGCGGGACGCTAGACATCGTGGAACTAACTGAAGAGCGCCTTCCACTCTTACCGTGTAATTTTTTCCGTTTCGTGAGCTGATCTCCGCTGTGGCTCCGCTACGCCAGAAAAGGGCTGATTCAGGCTGGGCGTGGGGGAGTGGTTAGCCAAGGAGGTAAGCGACGGTGGCGCCGAGGTCGTCGGCGATTAGTTCGCGGCAGGCCCAGAACGTGGTCCTAGCCGGCCTGCGCTTGCTGCCCTCTGGGGCGTCGTCCTGGACGTAGCCGAGCCGGCCTAGGTCTTTCAGCGCTTCATGCACGGAGTTGCGAGACATGACGTCTTCCGGAATGAGGTCGAAAAGCTCGGTGTACGTGCGGGATTTTTTAAGAAGAATGCGCAACACGATCGCTCGTGTGGGGGCGGAATAGGCCTCATGGAAACGGTCGACCCGTTCGGGGGCATTGATTCCAGGCATGTCGTTCATTTTGTCGGAACTCCCAACGTTCTGGTGAGGGCTGAAGTAGGCGATGGCGGGGCGTTCATGGCCATATCCAACAAACATGGGCATCACGTTTGAGTGTCCGTGGCACATGGTATAAGCGACGTGGACCTCAGTCTGTGTCGGCACTTTGGGGGACACATGTTCAATTTCCCGGTGAAAAGGTAAAAGTTATATCCCCAACTTCGGGAATCACCCCCGTTTGGGTGGATTTTCGGCGTGAACATGGGACACTGGAGAGGAGGTCGGGGGACTGCTCTATCTCCCTCGAATATGTAAAAAAACTATTCGAGTAGGAGAATTTATGGCTGACAGCAGTCAAGGAAATGAAGGCACTGTTTTCGGCGGCGCTGCACGCGCAAGCCAGTACATCGAAGAGGACACCTGGAAGCGCCCACCAGAGGGGCAGGAACCAGCCGAGGAAACAGCGGAGCTGGACCAGTTCGAAGCCGACATCCCGGCTGTGTCACCACTCGTCGTCATCCCGCCGTGGTCATCGGCCGACGCCTTTGCGGAATCGTCCGTGCCGGCTGATTCAACATCAGTCCTGTTCGGGGGACCGGCAGCAGCATCGACTGCGACCGACTCGGGAAAGGCCACCACGGGTTTCCGCGGCGCTCTGGCCAGAATGGGGTTCCCGGTCAAGCCGAGCCCGGAGGAAGTGGAGGCCCGCCGTGTTGCGTCGGCGCGTCTGGCGGCTGAGACCGTGGTGCGGCAGGCGACGTGGACGCGCGCCGTTTCCGTCCTGGTGAATAACCCCAAGGGTGGGACGGGGAAGACGCCCACAGCGGTCATCCTCGCAGGTGTCATCGCGTCCATCCGTGGGGGATCAACGGCGGTCCTGGAAGTCTCCGACGATCCGGGAGCGCTGGGCTACCGGGCCGAAGGGAACCCGAAGCTGGGCTTGGGGGAGCTGGTGCGCGATATTGGCCAGGTCAAGACCGCCGGCCGGCTCCACGGATACACCGCCCCGCAAACGTCCTTTGCCGATGTGATCGCCTCGACTGGACGGCGGGATCGCCTCACCGGTGAGGCCGTGATCTCGCTCTGCAATGTCATCGATGAGTTCTACGGAATCCGCGTCATGGACTCGGGCAACGTCACCACCTCATCCGCTTTCCAGGGCGCGGTCTCCGTCGCCGATGTGCTCGTCATCCCGGTCATGAACGCCGGGGATTCGGTCCTGGAAGCGATCCAGCTACTCGAGGAGCTGCGCGCCGCTGGTGGCCAACCCCAGCGCCTGGCAGACACCGCGATCGCCATCCGGCTCACGGACGGCCGCCCGGAAAACAAAGCCGTCACCGATGAGGTTGCGCGTTTGCTGACTCAGGCCGGCGTTACGTCCCTGCACGAAGTTCCCTACGACGCTCACATTGCAGAGCGTCAGCAAATCACCCTCGCCAAGCTCGCTCCCGCGACACGTGACGCCTTCGCGGCCGCCGCGGCGGCCGTCGTCATTTCCCTCAAAAATACGGTCTCGACCGACCGTTGAAAGGCACACACCAATGAACGACCTGATTTACACCGCTCTCACGAACCTGCCCCTTTCCGTAGACAACCCCCTCAATGGGTTGATCCCCGATTTCTCGTTCGGCGGAGCACAGTTCACCCAGCTCTGGCAAAAGCTCATCACCGCCATTTGGGGAATCGCGATCCTCATATCCATCGTCTACCTGGCCCTGGGTTTGGTGAGCATGGCAGGCGCTTCCAGTGACGCCAACCCGAACCCGCAGCAGCACGCTCAAGGCCGTAAGAAAGCCCTGTGGGCAGCCGTCTCCCTGGCGGGACTCGCCGCTCTCGCACTGATCGTGGGCGCGATCCTCAGTTTCGTCGGCTAACCGCAACCCTTAGGAGGCGCAGCATGCGTATGTACACCAAATCCGGCCGCAGCCGGTGGCCCTATGTCATCGCCGCAGCCCTGGTCGTCGCCGTCGTAGCCGGCGGCATCGCCTACTCGGCCGCCCAACCAGGCGGCACATCCACCGCTGTGGCATCAAATGAACCGAGCACATCCGCACCCGCGACCGCGGGAACTTCCGGCGCGGGAGATGCTGATAACGGCGCAGCGCCTACCGGCTGCCTCGGCGGACAAGACCGCACCGCAGACATGGTCGTCGCCGCCCAAAAATCGGCAAAGCACACCTCATTTGGTGCCGTGGAAGTTGCCGCCTCCATCTATCGCTGGCTGTGGCAGTCTCCTCACCCCGCAGCAGCCGAAGCGAATGCGGTGAGCGCCGGAATTATGGCTAAATCGGCCAACGATTCTTTCAAGAACCTGGCGGCCAGCTATTCCGCTGCCCCGGATATGACCGGTGGGAAGGTGCCCGAAGGAACGCCGTATCACCTATCAACCACAAACGGACTGTGGTCGATATCTGAAGGAAGTGACGGCGACCAGGTAAAAGTAAACCTGGCTGCGGAATACGTGATCAACGGTGAACTCAGTTCCAGCAAAGTAGCAGTAATCAGTATGACCATGATTTGGGAAGCTGACAGCTGGCATCTCCTATCTGGAGGCACGCCCGACCAGGACAAGCTGGCCGCAGGAGGCAATCGCTTCACCGGAGGCTGCTGATGCCCGAAGGTGCAGTCGCCGCCGCAGGCGCAGGCTGCACGGATAACTTCATCGTTTGCGGCGTGAGTGACGCAGTCAACGGTGTGAGTGATGCTGTGAATGGTGTTGGCAATGCCGTCGGCGGCGCAGTCCAGACGGCCAAGGGATTCGCGGATTTCTGGTCGGACCCTGCGGGCAACTCGTTCCAGATGCTGCAGGACGGTGCCAAAGGGTTGTCTGATGACGTGTTGCCGGCGATCACGCATGCGACCCTGCCCGATCTGACGGCTGAGTGGTTCATCAGCTCATATCGAATCAGTTTCGGACTCGCCGTTTTCGTCCTCGCGTCGTTGCTCATCCCGCAGTTCGTTCGGACGGCGCGCGGGCAACAGTCGGGCCGTGACTTGGCGGAATCGTTGGGCTTGTACGCGCCCCTGTTCCTGGTTGGCGCAGCGTTCGGGCCAGCACTGGGCGCGGTCCTGGTGAAATTCTTCGGCTCCCTCTCGGACTCTCTCATAGCGTGGGGAATCAACACGTCCTCTCAAACGATCGTGGACAAGTTCTCCGCGATGTTGGGACAGGGCGATAAAGGAGCGGGCCTGGCCGGTGGCGCGATCGTGGGCATCATTTTGATGTTCTTCATGATTTGCGGGCTGCTCGTGGTGGTGTTGATCCTGATTGTGCAGCTCATCACGTTGTACTTCTCGGGGGTGTTGTTCCCCCTGGGGCTGGTGTGGATCGTTGATCCGACCAAACGTGCTTTCGGCTTGAAGATTTCTTACCTCTGGTTTGGCATTCTGGCGTCTCACCCACTGCTGTTTTTCATGCTCGCCATTGCCTATCAAATGGTTTCCAGCTCCATCGACGTGTTCGGTACCACTCCGACGCTTGAACGCACGGTGACGCTGGTGGTCTCGATTCTGGCGCTGCTGATCGCCGGCCTGTCGCCGGTGCTGCTGATGAAGTTCGCTCCGGTTCTGCCCATGGGCGGGGGTGGCGGCGCGCCAAGCGGCGGGGGCACGATCGGGTCCAGTTCCATGCAGCAAGCGGATTCCAAACTCAGCAACTCGGGCTCTAGCTCGACCTCTGACATTGGTGGCGAGAGCAGGGGCGGCGGTTCATCGTCATCGAGTGCCGGCGTCGCAAGTCCCTCCAGTGCTTTCGGCTCCAGCGGCGGAGGCGGCGAAGAGGAAGAGGCCAGCTCTTCGATCAGCGCCGCAATGAACGGCAGTACTGGTGCGGGAGGCGGTGGGAGTGCTGGCGTTGCGGCGGGCGGTACCGCTGCAGCCGCTGAGGGTGGTTTGGCGTCCGCGGGCGCGGCCGAGTCGGCAACGGGTGTGGGTGCTGTCGTGGGTGTTCCCACGATGGCTATGGCCGGCGCTCTCGCGGCGGGTTCAGCCGCCGCTTCAGCGACGAAGAGGACCACTGATGCGGTGGGCGCGGCCGCGGCAGAGCCAGTGGATGACCAGGACGCGCACGAGCGCTATGGAAGGACTTGACCTCATGAGTAACACCAGAGAGAGTGCGATTCGCTACCTCGGCGGCGAAGCGGGTCACCGGTCCTTCTTCGGCGGCACCTCCTCGAAGGGCCGCACCATTGGCCTGGCCGTGTTCATGGTGGGCGGCATCGTCGGTATGGCGCTGACTAGTTCCCTGGTCGTGCTCCTGATCGCGGCCGGCGGGGCCGGGGTGACCATGCTCGTCACCGCGCGCACACATCGGGGCACCATCGTTCAGCGCCGTGCGAAGCGGTCACGGTGGCGTTCACGTCAACGTCTGGGCACGGACGTGTACACGCCGTACGACGATGAGGAGTGGGCCCGGCTGCAGCAGCTCGCCATAACCGGAACCAAGGCAGAGAAGGCCGCCGCGTCCCGCGCCCTGGCTCAGATGAGGGCGAACCCGGACGGCGCCGACGGGATGGGCTGGTTGCAGTACGCCGCTAACCTACCTGGTATCGCCTGGCATGCCCCGATTGGGCAGCAGCCCTACCTCTCGGTCGCGTTCAGCGTTTCCGGGCAGCTTCGGGGGATGGAGACCGCACAGGCCCTCATGAGGGCGTCCGCGGGCTGGGGGCGGTTCTTGGCCCGCCGGGCCTCGCCGTCCTCGCTGATCAGCGACATTCAGCCGCTCACGCGCGTGCTGCCGCCGGACTCGGCCAGGCAGCAACTCTGGGTGACCAATCGTCTAGAGACCGAATCGGCTGAGCAGCCGTGGACCGACGCGCAGCGGGAATCCTTCTACGCGCAGACCAGGTCCTATGACCAGGTCATCCGCCGGGCCAGCGCGGACGCCATGGTGCAGCGGCACTACGTCGTCGTGTCCTGGCCTCTGACTCAGCAGTTCACTGATGCGGCCGAGAAGTTTGGTACGGGTCGTGACGCCTGGCGGGCTCTGATGGACGATGAGATCAGGGCTACTGTGCGCGGTCTGACAGACGCGCGTGAGGGGGACGTGGTCGCGTTGACGGCCAAGCAGACGGCCGCGCTGATTATTCACCAGCAAAACCCGAGCATGCCCATTGACCTGGTGCGCCAGGTCGAGCCAACACAGTTCGGGTTGGCCTCGCATGATGAGTTCTCGGCGCATGTGGTCGAGAGCTTCGATCCCACGTTCGTGCATCCGGGGGAGTCAGACGAGAACGCTCCGGCGGTGACCTGGTGGCACCGTACTGCGGCGATCCATGGGGAGAACCTGGCTGTTGCTGGCCGGTCTCCGTTGTGGAGCTTGGACTTGCTCATCGGGCGGGAACTGACGTTTGTCCGCACGGTTTCCTTCCACTTGCACTTGGTGCCCGCGGGTCAGGCTAAAGCCGCCGCGCGCGCGGACGTGGTGCGCGATATGGCTGGTGTTGTTGCTGACCAGGAGAAGGGGCGTTTGGTCTCTGACGACTCGACCACCCGCATGTCGGCCGCGCAGCGCCGCGCCGCGGACTTGTCCGCCGGGTCTCACCACCACGGCGTTTCCTGGGTGGGTTACATCACCATTTCTGCCGGTAGCCGCGACGAGCTCGCGCAAGCGTCCCGGCAGCTCGAAGAAGCCTGCTCAACGGGTTTAGGAATTGACCGTCTGGACTGGCAGGACTCCTTTCAAGCCGCGGCTTCTGGCAGCACTTGGCCGATTGGGCGCGGGCTCCGCGCTGACTCGGCGTCCTTCGCAACCCGCTTCATTGGCCGCCTGGCCGGCCGGAGCGAGAAAGAAGCTATCTCATGAGCAACACCCGAATCAAGACCAAGCCGGCCGCATCTGCCGCCGTCGAAGACGTGGATATGCCGCGCCGGCAGCCGCGCCTGGCCAAGATTCCGTTCCTGAAAATGTTCGTCCCGCCGGAGGCTTTGGCCCCGGCGCTGACCGGTACCGAGAGTGCGGCAACGGATGGAAGCCATGCGCCGCTAGACGTGACACCGTTTAGCCTGCCCGGTTCCCGGCTGCGCTCGTCGCCCTCCGCGGCCGCCCGCGGCTGGTACGCACCCGCCCTGGCTGGGGCGCCGACGACGACACGGCAGGCGGAGATTTTGAATACGGGCATCATCGGTGCCCCGACCGGGATCGAGGGAGTCGTCAACGGGACAGACAATCTGTCGTCGACGATGATCTGCCACGACGCACCGACCGCGTACAACATGACGCCTAGGCGTATCACCAGCCCTAACGTGCTGGTTTTGGGCACGGTGGGTTCTGGCAAGTCATCGTTCACCAAAACGGTGATGGTCATGCGGCCGTTGCTGCTGCGCAATCACCGTGCGGTGGTGTTTGACAAGAAGGACCAGGGCGGCGAGGGCGAATACTCCTCCGTGGCCCGCCGCTTGGGCGCAGAACCGTTGCGGTTCGACCCGGACGGTTCCGGCACCCGCTTGAACCTGATGGACCCCCTGATCGCGCAAGGCACGGGCCTGCAGGGCCAAATGCTGTTGATCAACGCGGTTGCGCGCATTGCCCGCAATGACCTGCCGGCTTCGGAGTGGGAAGAGAAAGCAACCCGCTTCGCCTTGCAGGAATTGTTTATCCAGCGGGACGTGGCCGGCACCACGCGTCCGGCCACCACGGCGGATTTGCTGCCGCATCTGGGCGACGTTCCGATGGATCAGCACCTGTCCGACCGTGCGAAGGAACGATTCCACCAGGCTGGTTTGTCGATCCGTTTCGGCCTGGAAAACCTGCTAGAAACCTACGCGGGAGTATTCGACGGCGAGACCAGCCGAAACGTTGACCTGGCACACAAGCTGACGATCTTCGACGTGTCCCAGCTCCCCGACGACGGCCCTGCGGTGCCCACGGTCATGGCGATCGGCAACATGTGGCTGATGGGCCGGTTGAGGGCCGAGCGCGGGTACATCACCAACGTTGTCTATGAAGAGGGCTGGCACATGATCGGCGGCCCGTCCGCTCGCCTGGTCAAAGCCAATCAGAAACTCTCCCGCTCCTTGGGTATCTCCAACGTGTTCGTGATGCACAAGGGCACCGACATTCCAGAAGACAGCCCCGGCTACACCGTTGTCCAGGAAGCACAGACGGTTTACGCGTTCCGGCAGGACCGCGACGAGGACGCCCGGTGGGTCACTCAGACGTTCAACTTCGCCCCGGATACCGCCGAGACGCTAATGAATTTGAACCCCGGAAACTGCGTGTTCAAGTACGGCTCCAACCCCGAAACGCACATGCGCCACGTCCGCTCCGATTGGGAAATTGACGTGACCAACACGGACGAGGCCATGGCCGCCGGCGCGGCGACGGCGTAACCGGGGGAGGGGAACATTATGGGGAAACTCGGGGGCGTTGCCCTACTGATCGCACTGGTGTTCGTCTTTAGCGGCATCGTGATCGTCACCGGCGGCGGGAAGAGTTCGTGCGCGGCCGCAGCGACAGCGAGCACGTCCGGCGGTACGGTGGCGGGGTATTCGGGTGACCAGCTCGTGAACGCCGCGGCGATCATGAATGCCGGCTCTGCCCGGGGCGTGAACGTTCAGGGTCAAACGTTGGCCGTGATGACGGCCATGGGGGAGTCAGCCCTGCGCAATATCGACTACGGCGACCTGGCAGGCCCGGATTCTCGGGGCCTGTTCCAACAGCGGGACACGTGGGGCACGCTGGCGCAGCGGTTGAATCCGACCGTGTCGGCCGGTTTCTTCTTTGAACGCCTGGTGAAAGTACCGAACTGGGAGACGTTGACGCCCACCGCGGCAGCTCACGCCGTACAAATCAACGCGGATCCTGACCATTACACGCCCTACTACGCGCCGGCGGGGGCTGTCGTGGCCGCTCTCGTGGGCGGCGACTCTGCCTGTGCGGCGTCAGCGGTGGGCGGCACCGCGCAGCAGCTCGCGGCCGCCCTGGTCGCCAAGATCGACGCGGGCAACATCACCGGGATCGCGCCCGACCACTTGAAAGAAATCCGTTGGATCGCCGCTGGCGAGGTCCACGCGAACTGCGGAATCAACCTGGCCATTTTGCAGGTCATCACCATTGCCGTCAGCACGTTTGGCAGCGTCGGGATCTCCGACATTAACCGGCTCTGCACCAACCAATACCTCGGCAACCCGGACAGCTCCCACTGGGCCAACGGTGGCGGCCACGCCGTGGACTTCTACTCCCTGGACCGCACCCCGACAACGGGCGCAGACACTAACGCAATCAAGCTCCTAAAAACCCTGCTACCCCTGATGCCTGAGGGCTCCGCCACAGGCCAGGTGCAGTGCCGTGCACAAGCGGGGACCTCTCTGGAGCTGGCGGGATTGCGTCAGTTCGAGGACACCTGCAATCACGTTCACGTGCAGGTTGATCCCGCCTTCACCGGATCCCTGAAAGCCGGTGCCTGATGCCGGATAAAACAACCTCGATCGCCAACCTCGCCAACGAAGAATGGACCATTACAAACACCGGGCACGACGTCGTCACCGTGGACCTGTGGCTGGACGTCGCGCTGCGCCGTCACACCGAGGACCTGGCGGGAATAACCACAGAGCCCGTGCAGGTGCTCTACCGGCTCGACGGCGTGGACATTGACGGCGACGTGTGCGCCGTGCGCTCGGTCCTGGACTGGTTGCACGAGGCCTACCGGGTCGCGAAAACGTACGACGTGACCACCCGGCCGGAGCGCTACGCCCTGCTGCAGCGCCTGGCCGAGAGCCGGGTGACGCCCTCAGAAATGGCCGTGATGACCGGCGTCGACGTGTCGATCGCGGAACGGTTCGCAGGAGCCGACAACGAAGCGCGCCTAGCACGCTCAATCCTGCACCGACTCAAGACCAGCTAACGAAGGGATCAACGATGAACACCGAGGATGAATGGGCCCCCCGCCCGGCTCTGAAAGTTGCACCGGCAAAGGCCAGCTCATGATGCGCATAAACGTGCTCAAACCGCAGCCCCCTGTGCCCCGCATCCCCAGCTCAGAAGAGTTCGCAGCCCTCGGCTACACCCTGGTCGGACTCGGCGTGCTGGGAGCGTTGGTGGCGGCAACCGTGTTCGTGGTCGTCACGGTGAAGCAGCGCCGGCGCACCACTGCCAACGTGCAGCGCTGGGCAATCATTACCGTCTTCGTCGGGACTGTGGGTGCGGCCGCCGGCTCCTTGGTGGTGCGACTTGCCTGAAACCGCGATCGCCACACGGTTCGCAGGAACCCACGACCAAACGCGGCCAGCGCGCTCGATCCTGCACCGACCTAAAACCAGCTAACGAAGGGACCAACCATGGATACCGAAGATGAATGGGGCCGCCTCGCGGCCCTCCCGGAAGCCGGCAACCGTGCCGGCGTCTATACCACCGGCGGAGATCTCCGCGCTCACGGTATCGACCCCCTCACTCTGGGCTTGGTAGACCTGGGAGCCGCGATCCGCCGTGGTGACGACCAGCTCGAAATCCCGTTCCTCTCCAACATCGCACTGAGCGTCATCGTTCCTGGGGAAGTACAACTGATCACAGCTAAGGCGAACTCGTTCCGCCGCGACCACCCGGTCATCGGAGCGGGAGTGTTCACCGACGATCACCCCGCGGACTGGTTGGAAACCCTGGCCACGTTCGATCAGTCCGTCCTCGTCTACGCACCACACGGGCCGCATCATTACTCCAGCTACGGGAAGTGGTTGAAGCACTGGCATATCGGTCTGCTCCCCGTGGCCTACCGCGTCGATTTTGACGACTTCTCAATGTTCCCGCCCGGCACAACCATCACCGTCAACCTGGATGACGGCGCGTGATCGACACCAAGGGCAAGTGGCTGACCGGGGTCCTGGCCGCCCTCATCCTGGGCGGGCTCTACCTCGCGGTACACGTCGGGGCAGCTCTCACCCCCACCGGCCACACCTACTCCTGGAACTTCTTCACACTCCTGGGCGATATGGTCCTCCGGGGCGCGCCCTGGCCGCCAGCAGCGACGGGGGCCTCTGTCGTCGCGCTGATTCTCGCACTGGTCGTGTTCGTGGGGCTCATGGCCTGGCTGGCGAGACGGGCCGCGAACAAGCGCGGCAACGCCGCAATCGCGCACATGGCCACCCGCAAACAGTCCGCAGTACTGCGCCAGAAAGCACGCACCAAGGAAGCCGCGCAGCTCCACCCGCACGCCGAGTCCCTGCCGGCAGGGCAGAGCGTGGGCCAGCTGATCGGGACGAAGAAATGGGTACTGCAGGGCTGGCGTGAGCTGGGCGTGTACGTGTTCGGGCCCGGACGCGGAAAAACGTCCGGCATCGTCATCCGGCACATGATCGAAGCACCAGGACCGGCGATCATGACCTCAAACAAGGTCGACGGCGTCCGCGAAACATTGGCCGGCAGGCATGACCGCGGCCGCGCGTTCATCTTCGACCCCAACCGCATCTACCGGCGGGACTTCACCCCCGATTTCATCTTCAACCCTCTGGACTACATCGAGAACGCGGCCGACGCCAAAGAGCTAGCCGCGATCTTCGAAGCCTCCACCCGGAAGGCATCGGATAGGGGCGGTGACGCCCAATTCGACACCTCCGGCCGGGACTTGCTAGCGTATTTTTTCCTGGCCGCAAAGCTGGAAAACCAGCCGTTGTCGATGGTCTATACCTGGATTGCACGGGGGCTGGGCAAGGACGTTCAAGCGATCTTGGAAGAGCACGGCAAGCAGGGACCGGCGGATGCCATAGCCGGAGTCATGCTGTCACCGGAAAAGACCCGGGGCAGTGTCTTCGCTACCGCGCAGCGCATGGCGTCCGCCCTCGCTGACGATGAGCTGCTGCTGTGGACTTCGACCGAAGGGATCCGCAGATTCCAGCCGGCGGAATTCATCACCAGCAGTGACACTCTCGTGCTGCTCTCCAAAGATGGTGAAGGCTCCGGCGGTGCCCTGCTGACGGCTCTGGTCCGGACGATTTGCAAGACCGCGCAGCGGGCCGCTGAAAGCAACGGTGGCCGCCTCACCGTGCCGCTGGTGATGGAGCTGGACGAGTGCGCCAACATCGTCAAGTGGCCTGAGCTGCCGTCGGTGTACTCGTACTACGGCTCCCTCGGGATCATCCTCAACACCTATTTCCAGTCCCGCGCCCAAGGAATCGAAGCGTTCGGCCGCGAAGGCTGGGGTACCCTCTGGGACGCCGCCTCCAACCGTGTCTTCGGTGGCGGTGTCCTGGACGACGAATTTCTCAAAACGATCGCCGCATTGATCGGTGAACACGACGAAATCACCTATGGCAGCTCCACCGGCCGTGACGGCGCTATGTCCACCTCGACCAACACCCGGAAGGTGAGCACGATGGACGTTGCCGCCCTGGCCGCTCTGCCCCAGTGGCGAGCGATCGTTTTCAACTCGAAGTCTCGTCCAGTGATGGTGCAGACCGTTCCCTGGTTCACCGATACTGCGTTGAAAGCCCGCGTCGCTGCCGGTAGTGCACCCGATAGTGCGGCCACGACACCCGAGAAAGTAGTAATCCATGAGTGAGGGTGATGTGACCGGTCTGACGGCGGAGGAAATAGATGCGCTCACGGACGACGAGCGCGATGCTGTGAACGACGAAACCTCCGAAGTGGCCGGCAATGAAGAAACCATAGATAACCGGGCCGCTTTTTTAGATTGGTTCGCGGAGCACTTCCGCACGGTCGAGGTAACCGATAGTCGCGAGTCCGCGCCGTGGTGCCCCGAGTGGTGGCTACACCCGGAAGTAAACGCCCGACTGTGGGCGCTGTTTCTGGCCCACCAGGAAGTGGCCACGAGCGAGTCGCTCGGGGCCCTGTCGGATTGGTGGCTGCGGCACTGGGACGCCCACCGAGCCGTCCTCTTCAACGGCCAGACTGGCCCGTTCAAAGACTGCTCCATGACCAAAGGCCATCTGACCCAACGAACCCGCAACACAAACATCGCTGCCATTGCCCCAGTTCTGCCTCCAGACGAATGGCAACCACCAGTAAGGCTATAGAGGGATGGCTTGTGAATTCGTGAACTATCCGACGCTAAGGGTTGGTGGGGTGTCGGAGAGGTCGGTAGCGGCCGGGCTTGTGGGTGGTGCGGGGCCAGGTGGAGTTGCCGGTGAGGTTGATGTGTTTCCGGCTCAGCGGTGAGAGGTAGCGCAGCAGTTCCGGTGCTGATGGTGCCTGTGTTTGCCCCAGGGCGGCGATGGCGCGGTCGAGGTAGACAGTGTTCCTGTTAACGCCAACCGAAAATAGGGCCACTTCTGCCAACTGAAAACAGGGCCACTCTCGTGTGGTTCTAGTGTGCCGT
>NZ_JASJVF010000006.1:0-38290 GCF_035019805.1 Cryobacterium sp. 10I1 | reverse complement strand
CTCCCGCACACGTCACACACCATGTATCACAAGGAGATTGTCCCCATGACCGATACCACCCCCACCGCCGAGCTCTCCGCCGCCGGCGTCAGCATCTGGCTCGACGACCTCTCCCGCCAGCGCATCGCCTCCGGCGGGCTGCAGGACCTCATCGACACCAGGAACGTCGTCGGCGTCACGACGAACCCGACCATCTTCGCCGGCGCGCTCAGCAAGGGCGAAGCCTACGTCGACCAGGTCGCCGCCCTCGCCGCGTCCGGCGCGACCGTGCAGGAAGCCGTCTTCGAGATCACGACCGACGACGTCACCGCAGCGAGCGACATCTTCCGTCCCGTCTACGACCGCACCAACGGTGTCGACGGCCGCGTCTCGATCGAGGTCGAGCCCGGCCTCGCCCACGACGCCGCCGGAACCGTCGCCCAGGCCCAGGAGCTGTGGGCCAAGGTCAACCGCCCCAACGCCATGATCAAGATCCCCGCGACCATCGAGGGCCTCGAGGCCATCACCGCGACGATCGCCCTCGGCATCAGCGTGAACGTCACCCTGATCTTCAGCCTGCAGCGTCACCGCGAGGTCATCAACGCGTACCTGTCCGGCCTCGAAAAGGCCAAGGCCGCCGGGATCGACCTGAGCACGATCCACTCCGTCGCGTCCTTCTTCGTCTCCCGCGTCGACACCGAGATCAACCAGCGCCTCGAGGCCATCGGCACCGAGACGGCGATCGCCCTCAAGAGCAAGGCCGGCGTCGCGAACGCGCAGCTCGCATACGAGGTCTTCCAGCAGGCCTTCTCCACCGAGCGCGCCCTCGGCCTCCTCGCGGCCGGCGCCAACAAGCAGCGTCCGCTCTGGGCGTCGACGGGCGTCAAGGATGCAGCGCTCCCCGACACCCTCTACGTGACGAACCTCGTCGCGCCCGAGGTCGTCAACACCATGCCGGAGAAGACCCTCGACGCGACCTTCGACCACGGGGTCATCCCGGCGGACTCGATCACGGGCGCATACGACGAGGCGAACGCTGTCCTCGACGCCCTTGCGAACGAAGGCGTTTCCTACGTCGACGTCACGCAGGTCCTCGAGTCCGAGGGCGTTGCGAAGTTCATCATTTCCTGGAACGAACTCCTCGACACCGTGACGGTTGCCCTGGACGCAGCCAAGAACAACGCGGAAGCCCCGTCGGCCCTGTGAGTTTCCGCATCGCGGTGACCGGGGCGGCGGCCGATGCGGCACGCCGAACCGTTCCCACCCTGGTGTCCGACCTGGTCGCCTCGGGGATCACGGCCCTCGACCCCGCACTGTGGGGCCCTGAGGCCGAGTCCGAGGCGGCCAAGCGTCTCGGCTGGACCGAGTCCGTTGCCGTTTCACGCCCGCTCGTCCCGGAGATCCTCGCTCTCCGGGCGACCCTGGCCTCGGCCGGTGTCACCCGGATCGCGCTCGCCGGCATGGGCGGTTCCTCGCTCGCACCGGAGGTCATCACCCGCACGGTCGGCGTCGCGTTGACCGTGCTCGACTCGACCGACCCCGGCCAGGTACTCGCGGCCCTCGACGACCACCTCGCGGAGACGGCGCTGGTCGTCTCCTCGAAGTCCGGGTCGACCGCGGAGACCGACAGCCAGTGTCGCGTGTTCGAACGCGCCTTCCGGGAAGCCGGCATCGACCCCATCGGCCGCATCGTCGTCGTGACCGACCCCGGTTCGCCGCTCGACACCTCCGCTCGGGCGGCCGGCTACCGCGTCTTCAACGCGGACCCGACCGTGGGAGGACGTTTCTCCGTGCTCACCGCGTTCGGGCTGGTTCCATCGGGACTCGCCGGCGTCGACATCGGTGAGCTGCTCGACGAGGCGGAGGCCGTTTCGCTCGCGCTCGCGGTCGACAGCCCGGAAAACCCCGGGCTCATCCTCGGCGCCGCGATCGCTGCGACGGAGCCACGGCGTGACAAGCTCGCGCTCGTCGCAGACGGCACCCACATCGTCGGGTTACCTGACTGGGCGGAACAGCTCATCGCGGAGTCGACCGGCAAGATCGGCACCGGAATCCTCCCCGTTGTCCTCGAGCTCGGCGCCCCCGAACTCACCGAGAACCTCCCGGACCTGCAGGTCCTGCGCCTCGTCGAGGACGCGGGCACCACGATCTTTCCCGCGGACGGCACCGATGAGATCCGCGTGAGCGGCACCCTCGGCGCACAATTCCTGGTCTGGGAATACGCCACCGTGGTCGCTGGACGGCTGCTCGGGATCAACCCCTTCGACCAACCGGACGTGGAGGCAGCCAAGGTCGCCACCCGCGCGCTGCTCGACGGCCGACCCGAGCCGGCGCCCGCGGCGTTCATCTCCGACGGCATCGAGGTGCGCGGCACCGCACACGTCATCGGCGCGGCGAGCGACCTCGCCTCAGCGATCGACGCGCTCCTCGAGGAGCTCGGCCCCGACGGGTACGTCTCCGTCCAGGCCTACGTGAACCGCCTCGAGCTGCCACAGCTCGCCGGCATCCGTGACCTGGTCGCGAAGCTCTCGAAACGTCCCGTCACATTCGGCTGGGGCCCCCGGTTCCTGCACTCGACCGGCCAGCTCCACAAGGGCGGTCAGCCATCCGGTGTGTTCCTGCAGATCCTCGCGACCGCACAGGAGGACCTGTCGATTCCGGATCGTCCGTTCACCTTCGGCGAACTCATTCAGGCGCAGGCCAGCGGCGACGCGAGTGTTCTCGCTCAGCACGGCCGTCCGGTGCTCACCCTCACTCTCACCGACCCCGCGGCGAATATCGCCGCCCTGTTCGGCGCCCTCAAGTAGAAGTCGTCCCCTGCAGCGGGGCCTGCTCCGGCGGGCCTCGTTGCCACAGAAAAGGAGTTGCATGTCCCCGGTGGAAATCACCCCGGAGTTCAATCCGCTGCGGTCGTCCTCTGATTACCGTCTGAATCGCATCGCGGGGCCCTCGAGCCTCGTGATCTTCGGCGTAACCGGCGACCTGTCCCGGAAGAAACTCATGCCCGCGGTCTACGACCTCGCCAACCGCGGACTCCTTCCGCCCGGATTCGCCCTCGTCGGCTTCGCGAGGCGCGACTGGGACGACGAGGACTTCTCCCAAGTGGTCCACGACTCGGTCAAGCAGTATGCCCGCACCGAGTTCAACGAGGATGTCTGGGCCCAGCTCTCCGAGGGCATCCGCTTCGTGCAGGGCACCTTCGACGACGACGACTCCTTCGAACGGCTCAAGGACACCATCGCCGAGCTCGACCGCGAGCGGGGCACGATGGGCAACCATGCGTTCTACCTGTCGATCCCGCCGAAGGCGTTCCCGCAGGTCGTCGGCCAGTTGCGCCGGTCCGGCCTCGCCGAGCAGAAGGACGGCCAGTGGCGTCGTGTCGTGGTCGAAAAGCCCTTCGGCAGCGACCTGAAAACCGCCCGTGAGCTCAACGACGTCGTCGAATCCGTGTTCCCGCCCGACTCCGTGTTCCGGATCGACCACTATCTGGGCAAAGAGACGGTGCAGAACATCCTCGCGCTGCGCTTCGCGAACCAGCTCTACGAACCGATCTGGAACTCGAACAACGTCGACCACGTGCAGATCACGATGGCCGAGGACATCGGCGTCGGAGGACGCGCGGGCTACTACGACGGAATCGGTGCCGCCAGGGACGTGATCCAGAACCACCTCCTGCAGCTCCTCGCCCTCACGGCGATGGAGGAGCCCATCTCCTTCGACGCGGCCGACCTGCGCACCGAGAAGGAGAAGGTCCTCGCATCCGTCCGGCTCCCGGACAACCTCGCGACCGGAACCGCCCGCGGCCAGTACGCCGGCGGTTGGCAGGGCGGTGAGAAGGTTCTCGGATTCCTCGAAGAGGACGGAATGGACCCGGAGTCGCTCACGGAAACCTACGCGGCGCTGCGCCTCACCATCGAGACGCGCCGCTGGTCCGGCGTGCCGTTCTATCTGCGGGCAGGCAAGCGACTCGGCCGCAGGGTGACCGAGATCGCTGTCGTGTTCAAGCGCGCCCCCCAGCATCTGTTCGCCAAGGAGAACACGGCTGCCCTCGGATCCAATGCACTCGTGATCCGGGTGCAGCCCGACGAGGGCGTCACGATCCGCTTCGGCTCCAAGGTCCCCGGCGTCGGCATGCAGGTGCGCGACGTCACGATGGACTTCGGCTATGGCCATGCCTTCACCGAGGCGAGCCCGGAGGCGTACGAACGGTTGATCCTCGACGTGCTCCTCGGCGACCCGCCGTTGTTCCCCCGTCACGAAGAGGTCGAACTCTCGTGGAAGATCCTCGACCCGGTCGAGAAGTTCTGGTCCGAGCAGGGCCAGCCCGAACAGTACCGCCCCGGAACCTGGGGCCCCTCGTCCGCGGACGAGCTCTTGGCCAGGGACGGCCGTCAATGGAGGCGCCCATGATCGTCGATCTGCCAGACACGAACACCTCGAAGATCTCGAAGGCCCTCGTCCGCATCCGGGAAGAGGGCGGCGCCGTCGCCCTCGGCCGGGTGCTGACCCTGATCATCGCGTCGACCATGGGACGCGAGGAGGAGGCCATCGAGGCCGCAAACGACGCATCCCGTGAACATCCGATGCGCGTCATCGTCGTCTCCACCCAGGAAGAAACCGAATCGGAGACCCCCGTCGACGCGAAGGTCGACGCGGAGATCCGCGTCGGCGGAGACGCCGGGGCGAGCGAAGTCATCGTGCTGCGCGCGTACGGCGAAGCCGCGAGCGACCCGGAGAGCCTGGTCACAGGCCTCCTGCTGCCCGATGCCCCCGTCGTGACGTGGTGGCCGGGCGTCGCCCCCGTCATCCCGGCGGACTCTCCGCTCGGGCGCCTCGCCTACCGGCGGATCACGGATTCCTCCGCCCAGCCGGACCCGCAGGCCGCCCTGCACCGGCTGTGCTCCTCGTACCGCCCCGGCGACACCGACTTCGCCTGGACGCGGCTCACGCTCTGGCGGGCACAGCTCGCCGCCGTTCTCGACCAGCCGCCGTACGAGGCCGTCACAGCCGTCCAGGTCTCCGGCGCGGCCGACTCCCCCTCGACGACGCTGCTCGCCGCCTGGCTGCAGCTCCAGCTCGCCGTGGACGTCGACTACGAGTTCACCGGTGGGGCCAAAGCGAGCGGAATCCACGGCGTGCACTTCACCCGGGCATCCGGTGTGATCTCGCTCGAGCGTGAACTGCCGGGCATCGCAACCCTCACCCAGCCCGGCCAGCCCGTGCAGGACCTCACCCTCAAGCGCCGCAGCCTCCGGGATTGCCTCAGCGACGAGCTTCGCCGGCTCGATCCCGACGAGTTGTATGGTGAAGTGATCACCCGCGGACTGCCGAACCTGGACGCGGTTGCAGACAAAACCGGAGGACGACCGTGACACACGAACGACGCGTACTAGTGCATGCAGACCGGGCGGCCCTCGCCGCATCGGTCGCGGCACGATTCATCACCACCGCGGTCGACCTCCTCCACGAGGAGGGCGACATCCATGTCGTCCTCACCGGGGGAAGGGTCGCGACAGAGGTGCTCGACGCTGTCAACGCTTCCGCGGCCAGGGACACCGTCGACTGGGAGCACGTGAACTTCTGGTGGGGCGACGAACGCTGGTTGCCGTACGCCGACCCGGAACGCAACGAACTCCAGGCCCGTACCGCACTCCTCGACCACCTCGACATCCCCGCGGAGAACATCCACCCGTTTGCGTCCTCCGACGGACCGCTCGACCTCGACGCGGCCGGAGCGGCCTATGCGGAGGAGCTCGAGGCAGCCTCGAACGACGGAACCGTGCTGCCGCGCTTCGATATCACCTTCCTCGGCGTCGGCCCGGACGGGCACATCGCCTCGCTGTTCCCGCACCTCCCGGGAATCCGCGAGGACACCGCGAGCGTGCTCACGGTGCGCAACTCCCCCAAGCCCCCGGCCGAACGGCTCACCCTGAGCCGCCCTGCCCTGAACTCGTCGCGCTGCATCTGGCTGGTCCTCGCAGGGCCGGACAAGGCATCCGCCCTCGGGCTCGCACTCGCCGGTGCCAGCAGGGACGAGGTTCCTGTTGCGGGCATCAAGGGGCGCCGCTACACGAACTTCTTCGTGGACCGGGAAGCGGCCGCAGAGGTACCGGAGAACCTGACCGCGTCGTCGTTCTGACACCGTTCGCGCACGAAAAAGCCCCGACCGAGGTCGGGGCTTTTTCGTGTCCGATGGACGAAAGGACCGGAGCTAGTTGGTGGCGGAGAGCTTGCCGCGGCGAATGCGCAGCTGCAGCAGGGCTTCCTCGAGAAGGGAGTCCGCTTCCTCTTCCGTGCGGCGCTCCTTTACGTAGGCGAGGTGCGTCTTGTACGGTTCGAGCTTCACGACGGACGGCGGGTTCTCCTTGTCGCGGCCGGCCGGAAGCCCAGAGGACGGGCAGTCGATCGTCTCGGGGATTTCATCATCGGGCAGGTTCGCCGCGAAGTAGCGGACGGTCTCGTTGCCGAGAGCGTCCCAGTAGGAGACGCGGATCCGGTCCGCCTGGAAACCGCGGTCCTGCTCCCCCATGGGGCCGGCTCCGACCCTGGATCCACGAATTGCGCTGCCACCAGATGCCATTGTGTTCCTCCATGAAAGGCGATTGTGCTTGTGGCCGCACGGCCACGGGTGTGGGAAAAGCGAAGGGGGTGTGAGGGAGTTACAGTGCCGTGTCGAACTTGGTGATGAGGCCCAGGACGACGATGCACGCGATCCAGAGGACGGCGAGGATCACGGTGATGCGATTGAGGTTTCGTTCCGCAACGCCGGAGGCGCCGAGGTTCGAGGTGACGCCGCCACCGAACATATCGGAGAGGCCACCACCACGGCCCTTGTGCAGGAGGATGAGCATGGTGAGCAGGAGGCTCGTCAGTCCGAGGACAACCTGCAACACGACCTGGAGAATCTGCACGCGAAACCTTTCAGAATGGTGGAGTTTCTCCACCGGGATCAGTGATCATCATAGCCTGACTGACGAACCAGCCCGCCTCCCCTGGTCGGGGTGGCGGGCTGGAGCGGTGATATCAGGTGGAACTTCGGGCTAGACGCCCACGTGCTTCTGGAATCGGACGATGCTCGAGAACTCGTCGATATCCAGGCTTGCCCCGCCGACGAGCGCTCCGTCGACGTTGGGTTCGCGCATGTAGCCCGCGATGTTGACGCCCTTCACGGAACCGCCGTAGAGGATGCGGGTCTTGTCGGCCACATCCTGTCCGAGGGTCTCGCTGAGGACCAGGCGCAGCTGGGCTGCGACCTGTTCGGCCTGCTCAGGCGTTGCCGCCTGGCCGGAGCCGATGGCCCACACGGGCTCGTATGCCACTACGATGTCGGCCGCGCTGTCGATGCCGGACAGTGCGGTGCGCAGCTGGGCGACAGGGACGGCGCTCGGACCGTGCAGTTCCAGGTCCGCGGCGGTCTCGCCGACGCAGATGATCGGAACGAGTCCGTGCTTGACGGCGGCGGTGACCTTCGCGGCCACCTCCTCGTCGTTCTCACCGTGCAGCGTGCGACGCTCGGAGTGCCCGATGAGCACGTACGTGCACTCGAGCTGAGCGAGGAACGCGCCGGAGATCTCACCCGTGAAGGCGCCGGAATCGTGCGCCGAGACGTCCTGCGCGCCGAAGACGACGGGCAGCTTGTCGGCTGACACGAGCGTCTGCACGGAGCGAAGGTCGGTGAACGGCGGGAACACCGCAACCTCGACGGCCGCGAAGTCGTGCTTGGCGTCCTTGAGGTTCCAGGCGAGCTTCTGCACGAACGCGATGGCCTGGAGGTGATCCAGGTTCATCTTCCAATTGCCTGCAATCAGCGGGGTGCGCTGAGTGTTTACTGCCATCCGAGGACCTCCAGTCCTGGGAGACGCTTGCCTTCGAGGAACTCAAGGCTCGCGCCGCCACCGGTAGAAATGTGACCGAACTGGTCGTCCGTGAATCCGAGCGTGCGCACGGCGGCGGCGGAATCGCCACCTCCGACGACGCTGAGACCGTCAACCTCTGTGAGTGCGGCGGCCACCACACGGGTGCCCTCAGCAAACGGTGCGAGCTCGAACACGCCCATGGGGCCGTTCCAGAACACCGTCTTCGATGCGCGGATGATCGCGGCGAATGCCGCCGCCGTGTCCGGTCCGATGTCGAGGCCCAGACCGGTGGCACCGAATGCGGTGTCCTCGATCGAGTCGGCAGCGGTGACCACGTGCTCGGCGTCAGCTCCGAATTTGGAGGCGACGACGACATCCGTCGGCAGGACGATCTTCACGCCCAGGCGCTCGGCCTCGACCAGGTAACCGCGAACGGTTTCGATCTGGTCGGCCTCGAGCAGGCTTGCGCCCACCTTGTGGCCCTGAGCTGCGAGGAAGGTGAAGAGCATTCCGCCACCGACGAGCAGCGAGTTGACCCGCGGCAGGAGGTGACCGATCACGCCGAGCTTGTCCGACACCTTCGAGCCGCCGAGGACGACCGTGTACGGCGCCTCCGGCTTTTCGGTGAGACGGTCGAGCACGTCGAGCTCGGCAGCGATCAGCAGGCCGGCAGCGCTCGGCAGGATTGCTGCCAGGTCGTACACGCTTGCCTGCTTGCGGTGAACGACGCCGAAGCCGTCAGACACGAGGACGTCGCCGAGGGCGGCGAGCTCGGTCGCGAAGGCGACCCGCTCTGCGTCGACCTTGCTCGTCTCCCCCGGGTTGAACCGGAGGTTTTCGAGCACGACGACGTCGCCGTTGGACAGCGCGCCGACGGCGGCCTTTGCGGCGTCACCGACGGTGTCGGTCGCGAAGGCGACGTCGTGTCCGAGCAGTTGCGCAAGGCGCACTGCGACGGGCGCGAGGCTGTACTTCTCTTCCGGTGCACCCTTCGGCCGTCCAAGGTGGGAGACGATGACCACGCGGGCGCCCTGTTCGAGCAGCGCCTTGATGGTCGGGAGGGACGCGCGAACGCGACCATCGTCCGTGATCTCGCCGTCTTTCAACGGCACGTTCAGGTCACAGCGGACGATGACGCGTTTTCCGGTGAGCAGCCCCAGCGATTCGATTGTACGAAGCGTCACTGCGGGCCCCTGCTACAGGCTCTTGGCGACGAGCGCGGTGAGGTCAACCATGCGGTTGGAGTAGCCCCACTCGTTGTCGTACCAGGACGACAGCTTGACCTGGTCGCCGATGACGCGCAGCAGGCCGGCGTCGAAGATCGAGGAGTGCGGGTCCGTCACGATGTCGCTGGAGACGATCTCGTCCTCCGTGTACATCAGGATGCCCTTGAGGGGACCGGACTCCGCAGCAGCCTTGTAGGCAGCCTTGATCGCTTCGATCGTGACGGGGCGCTCCGCGATGACGGTGAGGTCGGTGATGGAACCGGTGGGAACCGGAACGCGCAGTGCGAAGCCGTCAAGCTTGCCCTTGAGCTCGGGGAGGACGATGCCGAGGGCCTTGGCCGCACCGGTCGAGGTCGGGATGATGTTGATGGCTGCGGCGCGGGCGCGACGCAGGTCGGAGTGCGGGCCGTCCTGGAGGTTCTGGTCGGCGGTGTACGCGTGGATCGTCGTCATCAGGCCGGACTTGATGCCGAAGTTGTCGTTGAAGACCTTGGCCAAGGGCGCGAGGCAGTTCGTGGTGCAGGACGCGTTGGAGATGATGTCGAACTTGGCCGGGTCGTAGTCCTGCTCGTTGACACCCATGACGATCGTCGCTGCGTCGCCTGAGGCGGGAGCGGAAACGATGACCTTCTTGGCGCCTGCGGTGATGTGCTTGCGCGCATCCTCTGCCTTGGTGAAGCGGCCGGTGGACTCGATGACGATGTCGACGCCCAGGGCGCCCCAGGGAAGGTTGGCCGGGTCGCGCTCGGCGAGAACCTTAATCGGCTTGCCGTTGACGAGGATGGAGTCGCCCTCGACGGAAACGGTGGCGTTCAGGCGTCCGGTGATGGAGTCATATTTAAGAAGGTGGGCCAACGTCTTCGTGTCGGTCAGGTCGTTGACGGCGACGATCTCGATGTCGCTGCCCTGCGCCAGGGCGGCGCGAAGATAATTGCGGCCAATGCGGCCAAAGCCATTAATACCGATCTTTACAGACACGAATGTCTCCTAATCTTGTGCGCCGAAGCGCGGTTTCTTGTGGGTGAAATACACGGGGGACGGGCCCCTCACGGGGCCCGTCCTACGGCTGCGCTATGAGAGCAGCAGAAGCCCGTTGGTCTTTTCGCGAGCGATCGTGAATCGGTCCTGGACGTTCGCCCAGTTGACGATGTTCCAGAATGCCTTCACGTAGTCCGCACGCACGTTGCGGTAGTCGAGGTAGTACGCGTGCTCCCAGACGTCGAGCATGAGTACCGGAATCGTGCCGGCTGCGAAGTTCGACTGCTGGTCGAAGAACTGCTGGATGATCAGGCGCTGCCCGATCGAATCCCAGGCGAGCACCGCCCAGCCGGATCCCTGCACACCGAGGGCTGCCGCCGTGAAGTGCGCCTGGAACTTGTCGAAGGAACCGAAGAAGTCCTCGATGGCGCTCGCAAGCTCGCCTGTGGGCTTGTCGCCGCCGTCCGGGGAGAGGTTGGTCCAGAAGATGGAGTGGTTGACGTGACCGCCGAGGTTGAAGGCGAGGTCTTTTTCAAGCTTGTTGACGTTGGCCAGCTGGCCGGAGTCGCGAGCTTCCGCAAGCTGCGCGAGGGCGGTGTTCGCGCCGGTCACGTAGGCCTGGTGGTGCTTGCTGTGGTGAAGTTCCATGATGGTGCCGCTGATGCTCGGCGCGAGCGCCGAGTAGTCATAGGCGAGAGCGGGCAAAGTGTATTCAGCCATTCATATCTCCTCTGTCGAGTTGGCGCGAAGTACTCCGCCACGAGTGTGTAAGCGACGTTTCAAGTCTACTCAGGTCAGGGTGCCCCGCTGACGAGGGGGCCTCAAACATCGTCGAGGTCAGCCGGAAGGTTCGCATCGGTTCCGGGGATCCCGAGGTCGACGGCCTTTTTGTCCGCCATGGCGAGCAAGCGGCGGATGCGTCCGGCGACGGCGTCCTTCGTCATGGGCGGATCGGCGTGGTGGCCCAGTTCGTCGAGGCTGGAGTCGCGGAACGAGAGGCGCAACTCGCCTGCGTAACGGAGGTGTTCCGGAATATCGCTGCCGAGGATTTCCATCGCGCGCTGCACGCGGGCGCACGCCGCAACGGCGGCCTGCGCGCTGCGGCGGAGGTTGGCGTCGTCGAAATTGACGAGGCGGTTGGCCGTTGCGCGCACCTCACGGCGCTGTCGGAGCGCTTCCCAGTTGAGCACGGTCTCCGCCGCACCCATGTGCACGAGCATGGCGCCGATGGCGTCGCCGTCGCGGATCACGACCCGGTGCACGCCCCGCACCTCACGGGCCTTGGCGACGACGCCGAGTCGACCGGCCGTACCGACGAGGGCCATCGCGGCCTCGTTGCCCGGGCAGGTCACTTCGAGGGCCGCCGAGCGACCGGGATCGGTGAGGGAGCCGTTCGCGAGGAACGCACCGCGCCAGACGGCGGCGATCTCTTCCTTGGACCCCGTGGTCAGCCGGTTCGGCAGACCTCGGATGGGGCGTCGCCGGGCGTCGAGCAGGCCGGTCTGTCTGGCCAGGGTTTCTCCCCCATCGAGCACGCGCACCAGGAAGTGGCTGGTGCGGCGCAGGCCGGATGCCGAAATCACGGAGACTTCGCTGCGGACGCCGTAGAGTTCGGCGAGGTCCTTCCGCACCCGGCGGGCGAGGAGTGCGGTGTCGAGCTCGGATTCGATCGCGATCCGGCTGTTGATCATGTGCAGGCCGCCGGAGAATCGCAGGATCGTCGCGAGCTCCGCCGCCCGCACCGTGGTCTTCGACACGTCAACCCGTGCAAGTTCATCTTTGACGTCGGCCGTGAGTGCCAATCGTTTGTCCATTCTGTCGTACTGACCCCAAAATGGGTCGGTCTGTGGTCTGTGTGGCCCGGCGCAGCCCGCGGGGCGGCGCACCGGGCGGGGTCTTACTCCCGGCCGAGGTCGCGATTCTTGAGGCTTATCGCGACTCCGGGCAGATCGCCGATCCGGCGAGCGATTTCGCGGGCCATCGCCACCGAGCGATGCTTGCCGCCCGTACAGCCGATGGCGATGGTGGCGTGGCGTTTGTTCTCGCGCTGGTAGCCCGCCAGCACCGGTGCGAGCGCCAGGGAGTAGTGCTCGATGAAGTCCAGGGCGCCTTCCTGGGCCAGCACGTAGTCCCGCACTTCGGGGTCCTGTCCGGTGTGGGAGCGGAGTTCGGGCACCCAGAACGGATTCGGCAGGAAGCGGACATCGGCGACCATGTCGACATCCGTGGGAAGACCGTACTTGAAGCCGAAACTCATGACCGTGACGTGCACGCCTGCGGCATCTTCGGCCGCGAAGCGTTCGCTGATGGTCGTCGCGAGCTGGTGGATGTTGAGGTCGGACGTGTCGATGACCATGTCGCACGATTCACGGACGGCGCGCAACCGGGTGCGTTCGGCGTCGATGCCATCGAGGATGGTGCCGTCGCCCTGCAGCGGATGCGGACGGCGCACGGACTCGAAACGCCGCACGAGGACGTCGTCCCTGGCCTCGAGAAAGATCACGCGCAACTGGGAGCCGTTGCGGAGGGACTGCACGATCTCCTGGAAGTCCGCGAAGAAGTCACGGCCGCGGATGTCCACGACGGCGGCGATCTTGGGCAGGCTCGTGCCCGCCTTGCCGGCGAGTTCGACGAGCGGGCGCAGCATTTGCGGCGGAAGGTTGTCGACGACGTACCAGCCGAGGTCTTCGAGGGCGTTGGCCACTGTCGAACGCCCGGCCCCGGACATTCCCGTGACGATAAGCATTTCCTGCTTGTCGTTCTCCGTCATCCTGGGGGTGCGCCTTCTGTCGGTGGTGGGCCTGTCAGTCCAGCCTACCGACCGAGATCGGTTTCAGGCGCGAAAGTGCTGGTGGATCGTCGCCGCGAGGCCTGGTCCGATGCCGCGGACCTCCGCGATTGCCTCGATGGGGGCCTCTTTGAGCCGGGCGACGGATCCGAAATGCTGCAACAGCACTTTGACCCGTGCCGGGCCGAGGCCGGCGATCTCGCCGAGGACCGTTGCGATGTCGCGTTTGCGGCGGGCGCGCTGGTGGGTGATCGCGAAGCGGTGGGCCTCGTCCCGGATCCGCTGGATGAGGAAGAGTGCGTCGCTGTTGCGCGGCAGGATGACGGGATAGTCCGAGTCCGGCAGCCAGATCTCCTCGAGGCGCTTGGCGATGCCGCACAGCTGGATGCCGATGACCCCGGATTCGCGAAGCGCCCTGGCCGCCGCAGCGACCTGCGGCTGGCCGCCGTCGACGATCAGGAGGTTCGGCTGGTACCGGAACTTCTTGCGTCTGGCCGGCGAGTCCGGCGACGCACCCGCGGGATCCGGTGCGGGCTCCGTGCCGGCATCCGTTGCAGGGCCGTCGTCTGGCACGAGGTAGGCGAGGCGCCTGGTCAGGGTGCGGTAGATCGAGTCGGTGTCGTCTGTGGACTCCGGGATGCTGAAGCGCCGGTATTCGTCCGTGCGTGGAAGCCCGTCTTCGAAGACCACCATCGAGGCGACGATGTTCGTGCCGCTCAGGTGCGAGACGTCATAACACTCCATTCGGAGCGGCGCCGAGTCCATACCGAGCGCCTCCTGGATGTCCTCGAGCGCCTTGGAGCGTGCGACGAAGTCGGAGCTGCGGCGGGTCTTGTAGAGCATCAGTGCCTGCCGTGCGTTCTGGGTGGCCGTCGCGAGCAGAGCGGCCTTCTCGCCGCGCTGGGCGGCCACGAGGTGCACCTTGCGCCCGGCGATGCCGCCGAGCCATTCTTCGAGCGCTGCGGAGTCGTCAGGAAGCAACGGGACGACGACCTCCCGCGGCGGCACGGCGTCCCTGGAGTATGCGGTCTGCAGCAGGGAATCGATCAGCTCCCCTGTTGTCAGGTCCAGCTCCTTGTCGACGACCCAGCCGCGGACACCGCGGATCCGGCCGCCGCGCACGATGAACAGCTGCACAGCCGCAGCGAGCTCGTCCTCCTCGACGGCGAACAGGTCGATGTCGACGTTGTCACGCAGCACGACCGCACTCTTCTCGAGCACGTTCGTGAGCGCCTTGACCTGGTCCCGCCGTTTGGCCGCGAGCTCGTACTGCTGGCCGAGGGCAGCGGCCTTCATCTCGTTGGTCAGTCGGTTGATCATGGTGCGGTCCTGGCTCGCCATGAAACTCACGAATTCGTCGACGATGACGCGGTGCTCCTCGATCGAGACCTTCTGGGAGCACGGGCCGAAGCAGCGGCCGATCTGACCGGCGAAACACGGTTTCCCCGATTGCATGGCGCGTTTGTAGTTGGCGTTGTTGCAGGTGCGGATCGGGAAGGCCTTGAGCATCAGGTCGATCGTCTCGTGAACGGCCCAGACCTTGGGGTACGGGCCGAAATAACGCGCGCCGCGGATGCCGGTGGTGCGGGTGACGAGGGCGCGCGGCGCCTCGTCTGCGAGGGTCACGGCGAGGTACGGGTAGGACTTGTCGTCCTTGAACTGCACGTTGAACGGCGGGTCGAACTCGTTGATCCAGGTCCATTCGAGCTGGAGGGCCTCGACCTCGGTTCCGACTGTGGTCCACTCGACGGACGCGGCCGTCGTGACCATGCGCCGGGTGCGCTCGTGCAGGCTGCTGAGCGGCGCGAAGTAGTTGCTGAGGCGGGCGCGCAGGTTCTTGGCCTTGCCGACGTAGAGCACCCGCCCGGTCTCGTCGCGAAAGCGGTACACGCCAGGGACCGTGGGGATCTCCCCCGCCTTCGGCCGATAGCTCAACGCGTCCGACATGAACTCTCCTGGTACTTCCCCGCGCCGGACAGAAACCGGCCGAACAGAATTTTAGCGCGCCGCCAGGATCTCTTTGAGGAAGGTGCCCGTGTGGCTCTTCTTGACGGTCGCGATGTGCTCCGGTGTTCCGGTCGCGAGCACGCGCCCGCCGCCGGACCCGCCCTCCGGCCCGAGGTCGATCACCCAGTCGGCCGATTTGATCACGTCGAGGTTGTGCTCGATCACGATCACGGTGTTGCCCTTGTCGACGAGACTGTTGAGCACCAGCAGGAGCTTGCGCACGTCTTCGAAGTGCAGCCCGGTCGTGGGTTCGTCGAGCACGTAGACGCTGCGGCCGTTCGAGCGACGCTGGAGTTCGGTGGCGAGCTTGACGCGCTGCGCCTCACCTCCGGAGAGCGTCGTGGCGCTCTGGCCGAGGCGCACATAGCCGAGTCCGACCTCGACGAGGGTCTTCAGGAAGCGGTGGATCGCCGAGATCGGCTCGAAGAATTCCGCAGCCTCGCTGATCGGCATGTCGAGGACCTCGGCGATGTTCTTGCCCTTGTAGTGAACGGTGAGGGTGTCGCGGTTGTACCGCGCTCCCCCGCAGACCTCGCACGCGACATAGACGTCGGGCAGGAAGTTCATCTCGATCTTGATCGTGCCGTCGCCGGAGCAGGCTTCGCAGCGGCCGCCCTTGACGTTGAAGCTGAACCGGCCGGGCAGGTAGCCCCGCGCCTTCGCCTCGATCGTCTCCGAGAAGAGGGTGCGGATCTTGTCGAACACGCCCGTGTACGTCGCCGGGTTGGACCGAGGGGTGCGGCCGATCGGGGCCTGGTCGACGTGGATGACCTTGTCCAGCTGCTCGAGCCCGGTGACCCTGGTGTGCTTGCCGGGGAGCTTGCGGGCGCCGTTCAGCCGGTTGGCGAGCACCCGGTAGAGGATGTCGTTGACGAGGGAGGACTTTCCGGAGCCGCTCACGCCGGTGACGGCGGTGAAGGTGCCGAGCGGGAACGTCACGGAGACCTTCTTGAGGTTGTTCGCCTCCGCCCCGATCACGTTGATCTGGCGGTCAGGGTCGATCGGCCTGCGCGTCTCAGGCGTCTCTATCGACTTGCGGCCGGCGAGGTAGTCTCCCGTGAGCGACTCCCGGTTCTCCAGGAGGCTCGCGTAGGAGCCGGAGTGCACGACGTGGCCGCCGTTCACGCCGGCGCCGGGACCGATGTCGACGATCCAGTCGGCCATCTTGATGGTGTCCTCGTCGTGTTCGACGACGATGAGGGTGTTGCCGAGGTCGCGGAGGGCGACGAGGGTCTCGATGAGTCGCCGGTTGTCCCGCTGGTGCAGGCCGATGCTCGGCTCGTCGAGCACGTAGAGCACCCCGGTCAACCCGGAGCCGATCTGCGTGGCCAGACGGATGCGCTGGGCCTCTCCGCCGGAGAGGCTCGCGGCTGCGCGGGCCAGGTTCAGGTAGTTGAGGCCGACCCGGATCAGGAAGTCCAGCCGCGCCTTGATCTCGCGGAGGACCTGGGCCGCGATCATGGCCTCACGGTCGGTCAGTTCGAGCAGGTCCATGAACGACCGGGCGTCCGCGAGGCTCAGGTTGCAGACATCCGCGATGCTGGAGCCGTGGATCAGCACGGCGAGGACCTCGGGCTTGAGCCGGGTGCCCGAGCAGACCGGGCAGTCGATCTCGCGGAGGTACTCGCCCCAGCGGGCCCGCTGGGTGTCGGACTCCGCCTGCAGGTACTGGCGTTCGATGTACGGCACGACGCCTTCGAAGCCGGAGGTGTAGCTCATCTCACGGCCGTAGCGGTTCTTCCACTTCACGCGGACCTCGAAGTTGTCGCCGCGGAGCACGGCATTCTGCACGTCGGGCGTGAGTTCGCCCCAGGGGGTGTCGAGTGAGAAGTCGAGGTCGTGCGCGAGGCCGTCGAGCAGCTTCTCGTAGTACTGGAAGAGTCCCTTGCCCTGGGTGGTCCAGGGCAGCACGACGCCCTCCGCGATGCTGAGCTCAGGGTCGCCGAGAAGGAGATCCTGGTCGACGGACATTCGCGTGCCGAGGCCGGAGCACTCGGGGCAGGCGCCGAAGGGCGCGTTGAAGGAGAAGGTGCGCGGTTCGATCTCGGTGAGCTGCACGGGGTGGTTGTTCGGGCAGGAGAGCTTCTCGGAGTAGCTCTGCCACGCCGCGTCACCCTCCCCGTCGACGTAGTTGATCTGGACGATGCCGTCGGTGAGTTTGAGCGCGGTCTCGAGGGAGTCGGTCAGGCGGCTGAGGAGTTCCGGCGCCGCGACGAGGCGGTCGACGACCACGGAGATGTCGTGCTTGAGCTGCTTCTTGAGCGTCGGCGGTTCGCTGAGCTGGATCTGGGTGCCGTCGACCATGGCGCGGGAGTAGCCGCCGGCGGCGAGCTCCTTGAACAGGTCGACGAACTCGCCCTTCTTCTGGGAGACGACCGGGCTCAGGATCTGGTACCGGGTGCCCTGCGGAAGTTCCATGAGCTGGTCGGCGATCTGCTGAACGGTCTGGGCCTGGATGACCTCGCCGCAGACGGCGCAGTGCGGCACTCCGATGCGCGCCCAGAGCAGGCGCATGTAGTCGTAGACCTCGGTGATCGTGCCGACAGTCGACCGCGGGTTGCGGTTGGTCGACTTCTGGTCGATCGAGACGGCGGGGCTGAGCCCCTCAATGAAGTCGACGTCCGGCCGGTCGACCTGGCCGAGGAACTGGCGTGCGTACGCGGAGAGCGACTCGACGTAGCGGCGTTGCCCCTCCGCGAAGATGGTGTCGAACGCGAGTGAGGACTTGCCCGAACCGGACAGTCCCGTGAAGACGACCAGGGAATCCCTGGGGATCTCCAAATCGACGTTGTGCAGGTTGTGCACACGCGCACCGCGGACACTGAGCTTGGACCCGGACGTTACCTTGGAAATTGACACCGTTCGAGTCTATTGAGTGCCACCGACACTCCTGCGCCCCGGACGCACGCCCTGAGCGAACAAACGTTCGAATTCCGACCGCGACGTTGGGCGGTTGTTGATCAGATGTGCCCGGCCTTCTCCATCTGGCGGAGTTCGCGTTTGAGTTCGGAGACCTCGTCCCGGAGCCGGGCAGCGAGTTCGAACTTGAGCTCGCCCGCGGCCTCGAGCATCTGGCCATTGAGGTCGGCGATGATCGACTCGAGGTCGTTGGCTCCGTTCGCGGCGATGCCGGTGCGGAGCGGGGTCGCCGCGACCTTGCGCCGGGCGTCGCGACCGGCGAGGAGCTCGGCGGTGTCGGCCTCTTCCCGCGCGAGGATGTCGGTGATGTCGGCGATCCGTTTGCGGAGCGGAGTGGGGTCGATGCCGTGCAGGGTGTTGTAGGCGACCTGCTTTTCGCGGCGGCGGTCGGTCTCGTCGATCGCGCGTTCCATCGAGGCGGTCAGCCGGTCGGCGTACATGTGCACCTCGCCGGAGACGTTCCGGGCGGCCCGGCCGATCGTCTGGATGAGGGAGGTTGCGGAGCGCAGGAACCCTTCCTTGTCGGCGTCGAGGATTGCGACGAGCGACACCTCGGGCAGGTCGAGGCCCTCCCGGAGGAGATTGATGCCGACGAGGACGTCGTACACGCCCGCGCGGAGCTCGGTGAGGAGCTCGACCCGGCGCAGGGTGTCGACGTCGGAGTGCAGGTAGCGCACCCGGACGCCGGCCTCGGTGAGGAAGTCCGTGAGTTCCTCGGCCATCTTCTTGGTGAGGGTCGTGACGAGTACCCGCTCGTTGAGTGCGACGCGCTTGTGGATCTCCTCGAGGAGGTCGTCGATCTGTCCCTTGGACGGCTTGACGATGATCTGCGGGTCGATGAGCCCGGTCGGGCGGATGATCTGTTCGACGATGCCGTCTGCGATGCCCATCTCGTATTTCCCGGGCGTGGCGGACAGGTACACGGTCTGGCCGACCCTGTCCTTGAATTCGTTGAACTTGAGCGGCCGGTTGTCGAGGGCGCTCGGGAGCCGGAAGCCATGCTCGACGAGCGTGCGTTTGCGGGACGAGTCCCCCTCGTACATCGCCCCGATCTGCGGGACGGTGACATGGGATTCGTCGATGACCATCAGGAAGTCGTCGGGGAAGTAGTCGAGGAGACAGTGCGGCGCCTCCCCCGGTGACCGCTGGTCGATGTGCCGGGAGTAGTTCTCGATGCCGGAGCAGAAGCCGATCTGTTCCATCATCTCGAGGTCGAAGGTCGTGCGCATCCGAAGTCGCTGCGCCTCGAGCAGTTTGCCTTCCCGTTCGAGCTGGCCGAGCCGTTCGGCGAGTTCTTCCTGAATGGTGACGATGGCCCGCTGCATGGTCTCGGTGCTCGCGACGTAGTGCGAGCCGGGGAAAACGGACACGGATTCGAGCTTGCGGACGATGTCACCGGTGAGCGGGTGCAGGCTGTAGAGCGCCTCGATCTCATCGCCGAACATCTCGATCCGGATCGCGAGTTCCTCGTACATCGGGATGATCTCGATGGTGTCGCCGCGCACCCGGAAGTGGCCCCTGGAAAAGTCGACGTCGTTGCGCTGGTACTGCATCGCAACGAACTTGCGGATCAGCCAGTCACGGTCGACCTTCTGGCCCACCTGGAGGGCGATCATGGCCTCCATGTATCCCTCGGGTGTGCCGAGGCCGTAGATGCAGGACACGGTGGAGACGACGACGACGTCGCGGCGGCTCAGGAGCGAGTTCGTGGTGGAGTGCCTGAGCCGCTCGACCTCGGCGTTGATCGAGGAGTCCTTCTCGATGAAGGTGTCCGTCTGCGGGACGTACGCCTCCGGCTGGTAGTAGTCGTAGTACGACACGAAGTACTCGATGGCGTTGTTCGGCATCAGCTCGCGGAACTCGTTCACGAGCTGGGCTGCGAGGGTCTTGTTGTGCGCGAGCACGAGCGTCGGGCGCTGCACCTGTTCGATCAGCCAGGCGGTCGTCGCGGACTTGCCGGTTCCGGTGGCTCCGAGGAGCACGATGTCGGTTTCACCGGCGTTGATGCGTTCGGCGAGTTCTTTGATCGCGGTCGGCTGGTCGCCGCTCGGCGTGTATTCGCTCACGACCTCAAAGGGATGTACGGATCGCGTGGGTTCCATCCCTCCAGTCTAGATTCGACCACCGACACTCTCGGTGCCGGCAGAGTTTCCGGCGCTCCGCACGCGTTCCCAGAGCGCGTCGACCTGTCGCAGGGTGTGTTCCAGGGTGCCATCGGTGTCGATCACGACGTCGGCGATCGCAAGCCGTTCGGCATCATCGGCCTGGGCGCGGATGCGCATGGCCGCGTCCTCCTGGCTCATCCGGCGCAGGTCGACCATCCGTTGCATCCGGGTCTCCGGAGTCGCCTGGGTGACGACGACGAGGTCGAACGGATGCTCGACGGCCGCCTCGACCAGAAGGGGTACGTCGTAGACGACCACCGCCGAGGGATTCGCGAGCCCGGCTGCACGAATGCGTGCGTTCGTGAGCGACCGCACTGCGGGGTGCACGATCGCGTTGAGCCTCGCCAGGGCCGCCGGGTCGCCGAAGACGATCGCGCCGAGTCTGGGCCGGTCCAGCGCACCGTCCGGTCCGACGAGAGCGGTGCCGAACTCCGCCGCGATCGCCGCCAGGACGGGGCTGCCCGGTTCGACGACCTCGCGGGCGAGGCGATCCGCATCGATGACGACGGCCCCGTGTTCCGTGAGGGCGCTCGCAACGGTGCTCTTGCCGGATGCGATCCCGCCGGTCAGTCCAATGAGGTACACCCCGGCAATGCTACCGATGTGGCCAGGGCGCAGAAAACCGGCCGGGCCCCGAAGGGTCCGGCCGGTTCTGGTGTTGCGGTGGAGCTGCGTGCTAGTTGTTGCTGCTGAGCTTCTCGCGCAGTGCGGCGAGTGCCTCGTCGTCAGCAAGCGTTCCGGCTCCGGCCGTCTCGCTCGAGAACGAGTTGCCAGCTGCGGAGGGAACGTCGCCGACGGCGATGATCTCGTCGTTCGCGGACGCGACCTGCTTCTTGTGGGCTTCCCAGCGAGCCTGGGCTGCAGCGTAGTCCTGCTCCCACTTCTCGCGCTGGTTTTCGAAGCCTTCGCGCCACTCGTTGGTCTCCGGGTCGAAGCCCTCGGGGTACTTGTAGTTGCCCTGGTCGTCGTACTCGGTGAGCATTCCGTAGAGCGCCGGGTCGAACTCGGTGCCCTCGGGGTCGACACCCTCGTTGGCCTGCTTGAGGCTCAGCGAGATGCGGCGACGCTCGAGGTCGATGTCGATGACCTTGACGAAGACCTCGTCGCCGACCGAAACGACCTGCTCGGCGAGCTCGACGTGCTTGCCGGAGAGTTCGCTGATGTGGACCAGGCCCTCGATGCCCTCTGCAACGCGAACGAACGCGCCGAAGGGGACGAGCTTGGTGACCTTGCCCGGTGCAACCTGGCCGATGGCGTGGGTGCGGGCGAAGACCTGCCACGGGTCTTCCTGGGTGGCCTTGAGCGACAGCGACACGCGCTCGCGCTCGAGGTCGACCTCGAGGATCTCGACGGTGACTTCCTGGCCAACCTCGACGACCTCGCTGGCGTGCTCGATGTGCTTCCAGCTGAGTTCGGAGACGTGAACCAGGCCGTCAACGCCACCGAGGTCGACGAACGCACCGAAGTTGACGATCGAGGAGACGACGCCCTTGCGGACCTGTCCCTTCTGGAGGTTGTTGAGGAACGTGGTGCGGCTCTCGGACTGCGTCTGCTCGAGCAGGGCACGACGGGACAGCACAACGTTGTTGCGGTTCTTGTCGAGCTCGAGGATCTTCGCTTCGATCTCCTGGCCCAGGTACGGGGTCAGGTCGCGAACGCGGCGAAGCTCGATGAGCGAGGCCGGCAGGAAGCCACGGAGGCCGATGTCGACGATGAGCCCGCCCTTGACGACCTCGATGACCGAACCGGTGACAACGCCATCGGATTCCTTGATCTTCTCGACGTCGCCCCACGCACGTTCGTACTGGGCGCGCTTCTTCGAGAGGATGAGGCGGCCTTCTTTGTCTTCCTTCTGGAGAACAAGGGCCTCGACCAGGTCGCCGACCTTGACGACCTCGGAAGGGTCAACGTCGTGCTTGATGGAAAGTTCGCGGGAGGGAATGACGCCCTCGGTCTTGTAACCCACGTCGAGGAGGACCTCGTCGCGGTCGATCTTCACAACGGTGCCCTCGATGAGGTCTCCGTCGTTGAAGAATTTCAGAGTCTTTTCGACCGCGGCAAGAAAGTCTTCAGCAGATCCAATGTCGTTGATGGCGACCTGCTTAGGTGCCCTATCGGTCGTTGCGATTGTCATGTAGTAGTTGCTCCAGGATGGACATAAGTCGGGCCATACGCGAACGGGTGGGGATTGTGGACTCCGCGCATGGCAGCGGATAGTTCGTCACAAACGTGACAGTCAAGCTTAGCTGTTTGCAGGGGCCACCGGCAACATCCGCTTGTCACGTCGTGTACGCGGAGAGACGTCAGGACAGCAGCGCCGCGCGGAGGGTGTCGAGGCCGACGCCGCCGAGGTCGAGGGCTCGCCTGTGGAAGTCCTTGATCGAGAACGCCGCACCCTCCCTGGCCGTGCTGGCGTCGCGGAGTTCCTCCCAGATGCGCTGGCCGATCTTGTACGAGGGCGCCTGTCCCGGCCAGCCGAGGTACCGGTTGACTTCGAACTGCACCGTGCTCTCGTCGACGTTGGCATTGCGGCGGAAGAAGTCGAAGGCATGCTCGGCCGTCCAGACGCCGCTTCCATCCGGCAGGGTCTTGCCGAGGTGCACGCCGATGTCGATCACGACGCGGGCGGCGCGCATCCGCTGGCCGTCGAGCATGCCGAGACGGTCGGCCGGGTCGTCGAGGTAGCCGAGCTCGCTCATCAGGCGTTCGGCGTAGAGCGCCCAGCCCTCTGCGTGCCCTGACGTGCCCGCGAGCTGGCGACGCCAGGTGTTCAGGATGCCGCGGTTATGCACCGCCTGTCCGATCTGCAGGTGGTGGCCAGGAACACCCTCGTGATAGACGGTCGACAGTTCGCGCCAGGTGGAGAACTCGGTGACGCCTGCCGGAACCGACCACCACATCCGGCCCGGCCTGGAGAAGTCGTCGCTCGGCCCGGTGTAGTACACGCCGCCGTCCTGCGTCGGGGCGATCAGGCACTCGAGCGCGCGGATCTCCTGGGGGATGTCGAAGTGACTCACCGACAGTTCGGCGACGGCGCGGTCGCTCGTCTCCTGCATCCAGCGTTGCAAGGCCGCCGTGCCGTGCAGGGTGCGGCTCTGGTCGGCGTCGAGGTGGGCGATGGCCTCCTGCACGCTCGCTCCCGGGAGAATCTGCCTGGCGATGCCCTCCTGCTCCGCGACCATCCTGGCGAGTTCCTCGATCCCCCACTCGTAGGTTTCGTCGAGATCGACAGCGGCCCCGAGGAACCGGCGGGACTGGAGCGCATAGATCTCCCGGCCGACCGCATCCGCCTCTGGCGCGGACCGTTCGAGCTCGTCGCCGAGGAATGCGGCCAGCGCGGAGTATGCGGCGGCGGCGGCGCGGGCGCCGGACCCGAGGTCGGTCGCGAGACTCGCGGGCAGGCTGCCCGTCACGGGACTCGCCTCCGCGGCGAGCGTGGCGAAGAAGCCCGTCTTCGCCGCGTGCCGGCGTGCCTGAACTGCGACCTCGCGCACCTGGCGCTTCGCGGGCATGATGCCTTCGCGGATGCCGAGGCGCAGGGTCTCGATGTAACCCGCGACGGCCTCGGGCACGGCGCCGAGCCGCGTGGAGATGGTGCGCCAGTCCTCGACGGTTTCCGTCGGCATCAGGTCGAAGGCCGCGCGGATGTCCTGCGCGGGCGAGGCGAGATTGTTCAGGTCCCGAAGCGGCAGGCCCGCATCGGCGCTCTCGACGCCGAGGGCGAGTTCGCTGCGCAGATCCGTGCGGGTGACCTCGTCGACCGCGTCGACGACGACAGCGGCATCGAGGCGCCTGATCGTTGCGAGAGACGCGAGGCGATGCCGTTCCAGGCCCGCCGGGGAGTAGTCGCCATACCGGTCGGCGCCCACGCTGCGGCCGATGTAGGTGCCGATCGTGGGATCGAGGTCGACGAGGGTGTCGACCCAGTCTTCCGCGATCGCATCAATCGCTGTGGGCGTACGCACGGTGTCTTGGCTCATGGACCGAGCCTAGATCACCGTACCGGCAGCGACACAGGGAGCGAGCCGGGACCTCAGTGCGCCGCGGCGTCCCAGTTCGCACCCCTGCCGACCTGCACGTCCAGGGGCACGAGCAGCGCAGCGGCGGTCTCCATCCGGTGCGTGACGACGGTGCGGAGAGCGTCCCACTCGCCGGGCGCGACCTCGAAGATCAATTCGTCGTGCACCTGGAGCATCATCCGGGACTCGAGGCCTTCCTCGAGCATGTCCTCCGCGATGTTGTTCATTGCGATCTTCATGATGTCGGCGGCCGAGCCCTGGATCGGGGCGTTGAGCGCAGCCCGCTCCGCGTTCTCCCTGAGCACGCGGTTGGAACTGTGCAGTTCGGGGAACGGGCGGCGGCGCCCGAAGATCGTCGCCGTGTACCCGTCGACCTTGGCCTGTTCGACGACGTGCCGCAGGTAGTCGCGCACGGCGCCGAACCGGGCGAAGTAGTCCGTGATGAGCTGGCGTGCTTCCTTCTGGTCGATCCGGAGCTGCTTGGAGAGGCCGAAGGCACTCAGCCCGTACGCGAGTCCGTAGGACATGGCCTTGACCTTGCTGCGCATCTCGTTCGTGACCTCCTCCGGCGTGACCCCGAAGACGGATGCGCCGACGAAGCGGTGCAGGTCTTCCCCGGCGTTGAAGGCCTCGATCAGCCCGGCGTCTTCGGAGAGGTGCGCCATGATGCGCATCTCGATCTGGGAGTAGTCGGCCGTCAGCAGGCACTCGGCGTCCGGGCCGGAGTGGAAGGCTGCCCGGATCCGCCGGCCTTCCTCTGTGCGCACGGGGATGTTCTGAAGGTTCGGATCGGCCGAGGAGATCCGGCCTGTGGCAGTGCCGATCTGCACGTAATTGGTGTGGATGCGCCCGGTCGCGTCGATCGCCTTGTCAAGGGTCTCGACGATTTGGCGGAGCTTGGTCGCGTCCCTGTGCTGCAGGAGGAGACCGAGGAAGGGATGCGGGTTGCTCGCCTGGAGATCGGCGAGGGCGCCGGCATCCGTCGTGTATCCGGTCTTGTTCGCGCGGGTCTTCGGCATGCCCAGTTGCTCGAACAGGACCTCCTGGAGTTGCTTGGGCGAGCCGAGGTTGACCTCGCGGCCGATCTCGGCGAACGCGCCCGCCGCGTACTCCGCCGCCCGCTCGCCGAGCTGGGCCGACAGGACGGACAGCTCCTCGTGTGACACGGCGACGCCGGTGAGTTCCATGTCGACGAGGGTCAGCAGGGTCGGCATTTCGATGTCGGTGAGCACAGACTGGGAACCCGGATCGAGCAAGGCCCCGAGCGCGGCCGAGAGCCGGTAGGCGTACCAGGCCTCGGTGGGCACGCCGCCAGACTCCGACTCGTCCGGCACCAGCTGGTTGGGGTCTGCGACAGGGAGCGTCTCGTCGAGGTAGCGGGTGACGAGGTCGGCGAGGGTCTTGTCCGGCCCGCCCGGGCGCAGCAGCCAGGCAGCTACGAGGGTGTCGGTGACGAGCCCACCGAAGCCGAGGCCACTGCGGCGCAGGGCCTTGAGCTGGTGCTTGGCGTCGTGCATGATCTTGGGCGCGTCGCTCGCGAGCCAGTCCTCGAAGGGCAGGTAGTCCGTGCGTCCCGGCTGCCACGGAAGGTTCACGGACTCCTCGAGCCCGGACACACCGAAACCGATCGCCTTGCCGTCCTGCACCTCGACCTGGAGGCCGAGTCCGCCCGGGTTGGCCGCTACGACCCGGGTGAGCCAGGCATCCAGCTCCTCGTCGAGAAGGTCCTTGGCGACCGGCGCGGAGGGCGCATCGTCACGCTCGACCGGCACGACGGTCGCGCCAGACTCGTCCGCGCCGCCCTCGAGCTTGATCACGCGTTCGAGCAGGTTCTTGAACTCGAGGCGACCGAAGACCTCGCGCACGGCGGCTTCGTTGATCGGGGCGCGGACGAGGTCTGGCAGTTCGACGGGGAGGTCGAGGTCGGTCACGAGCCGGTTGAGGCGGCGATTGCGGATCGCGTTCTCCTTCTGCTCGCGCAGGTTGTTTCCGACGACACCCTTGATCTCGTCCGCGTGTTCGAGGATGCCGGCAAGGCTGCCGTAGAGGCCGAGCCACTTGACGGCGGTCTTCTCGCCGACCTTGCTGATGCCGATCAGGTTGTCGCTCGTCTCGCCGACGAGGGCCGCGACATCGGGATACTGGGCCGGATCGATGCCGTATTTCTCGCGCACACGTGCCGGGTCGTACCGGGTGAGCGCCGAGACGCCCTGGCTCGCCGGGTAGAGCAGGGTCACGTTGTCGTTGACGAGCTGGATCGAATCCCTGTCGCCGGAGACGACGAAGACGTGGTACCCTTCCGCGGTTCCGCGGACGGACAGGGTCGCGAGGATGTCGTCCGCCTCGAAGTCTTCCTTCGTGATGGTCGTGATGTTCATGGCCGCGAGGGCCTCCTGCAGGAGCGGCACCTGACCTTTGAATTCCGGAGGGGTACTCGCCCGGGTTCCCTTGTATTCGGGGTATTCGCGGGTGCGGAAAGAGGCGCGCGAGATATCGAAAGCGACGGCGATGTGCGAGGGGTTCTCGGTGCGCAGCAGGCTCAGCAGCATCGAGATGAACCCGTGAATGCCGTTGGTGTGCTGGCCGTCCCGGTTCTGGAAACTGTCGACCGGGAGCGCATGGAACGCCCGGTAGGCCAGTGAATGGCCGTCGATGATCATCAGGGTAGGCTTTTCGGAATCCGACACACAGACAGCCTACAAGCGTCGTCCGACGGCGCAGGGCCCTATCCAAGGTGACCATGACCCAGAAGACCGAAGACGCCCTCAGCTGGGTGCAGCAGCGCGGCGGCGGGGCCCTCGCCGACAAGATGGGCATCGAATTCCTCGAGTTCAGCCTCGAGCGGGCGGTGGCACGGATGCCGGTGTTCGGCAATACCCAGCCGGCCATGCTCCTGCACGGGGGCGCCTTCGTGGTGCTCGGCGAGAGCCTCGGATCGATGTCCGCGAACCTGCACGCGGGACCGGGCAAGCTCGCCGTCGGCATCGAGATCAACGCGACGCACACCCGCTCGGCGACGAGCGGCTGGGTCACCGGCGTCTGCACGCCGATCCACCTCGGGCGCACCCTGACGACCCACTCGATCGAGATCGACGACGATCAAGGCAGGCGCTGCTCGACGATCCGGATCACGAACCTGATCACCGACCGCCCCGGCATCGCCTGATCTGTCACGCCCGCCGTGCACACACGACAAAGGCGGGCCCGGTCGCCATTGACCGGACCCGCCTTTCGTCTGTGCAGTGGTGCTACTTCTTTGCGGAGAGCTGCTCGATGATCGCCTGGGCGACATCGTGCATGGTGAGGCGGCGGTCCATCGACGCCTTCTGGATCCAGCGGAACGACTCCGGTTCGGTGAGGCCCATCTTCTCGTTGAGCAGGCCCTTGGCCCGGTCGACGAGCTTGCGGGTCTCGAAGCGCTCGACGAGGTCGGCGACCTCGGCTTCGAGGGTGATGATCTGGCTGTAACGGGACAACGCGATCTCGATCGCGGGCAGCAGGTCGTTCGGGGTGAACGGCTTGACGACGTATGCGAGTGCGCCGGCTTCCGTCGCCCGCTCGACCAGTTCCTTCTGGCTGAACGCGGTGAGGAGCACAACCGGGGCGATGTGCGCCTTGGTGATCCGCTCCGCGGCCGAGATGCCGTCGAGGTGCGGCATCTTGACGTCCATGATCACCAGGTCGGGTCGCAGCTCGGTCGCCAGGGCCACAGCGGTTTCGCCGTCGCCGGCCTCGCCGACGACCTCGAATCCGGCGTCACGAAGGATTTCGACGATGTCGAGACGAATGAGGGACTCATCCTCGGCCACGACAACACGGCGAGGAGGTACTGGGGTTGAATCTTGGTCGGTCACGGGTCAAAGCCTACGGTATTCTGAACCAGGTGTTGTGAGCCGGTGTGGCGGAATGGCAGACGCGGAGCACTCAAAATGCTTTGTTCGAGAGGACGTGTGGGTTCGAGTCCCACCACCGGTACCAACACAGGTCAGTCATGACGCGGAACTCGGGCGAATCAGGCGCCGGTGGCCCACACGTGAAGCTCCGATTGCGTGATCGAGGCGGTCTGCGACGGCGTCCAGGTCGTCGTCGTCAAAGAGGTCTTCTGCATCAGCCAGGTGGCGACTAGTCCCGTTTCGCCAGTCTTGCCGAGGTATCGTGTGCGCATGGCTGACCGCATCGGAACTCTCGTCATATTCGGAGCGGGCGGGGATCTCTCAAAGAGGTTGCTTCTTCCGGGCCTGGGCCAGTTGCTCAGTAGCTCCCGGGGCTACGATCTTCGCCTGATCGGTGTGGGATCCGATCCCATGACGAGTGCGCAGTGGCGTTCCCGTGTCGTCGAGTCCTTCGCCGCAGGGGGATCCGAGAGCGCCCGGTCTGCCAGGGTGGCGAACAACTCGATATACCTCCAGGCCGACGTGACGAAACCAGCTGACCTCGCTCGCGTGCTTGCTGCCGCAACGGGCACACCGGCGCTCTACTTCGCTCTGCCGCCGAACGTGACGATTCTCTCGATCGCTGCACTGGGGAAGGTCAGGCTGCCTAAGAACACCGTTCTCGGGATGGAGAAACCGTTCGGCACCGACTTGCGCAGCGCCCAGGCGCTCAATAGGCGGCTCGTGAGGCTTCTGCCAGAGAACCACATCCACCGGGTGGACCACTTTCTGGGAAAGTCCACGGTGCTCAACCTGCTCGGCCTCCGTTTCACCAACCGCTTGTTCGAGCAGGTCTGGAGCGCAGAGCACATCGAGCGAGTGGATATCGTCTTCGACGAGACCCTTGGCCTCGAGGGTCGCGCCGGGTATTACGACAAGGCGGGCGCCCTCGTTGACATGATCCAGAGCCACCTGCTTCTCGTGATGGCGCTCACTGCGATGGAGCCCCCGTCGAGTCTGGACGCCGACGATCTGCGCGGATCAATGGCCCAGGTACTCCGCGCCACCCGCGCCTGGAAGGGCGACCCGGTAGCCAGCAGCCGCCGTGCCCGATACACCGCCGGCACAATTGACGGGCGAAGACTTCCCGCTTACGTGAAAGAGACGGGCGTGACTCCCGAACTCGACACCGAAACACTCGCGGAGGTGACCGTCGGGATCGAGAACTGGCGTTGGGCCGGCGTTCCATTCCGACTTCGGTCGGGAAAAGCCATGGCCGACCGCCGCCAACAGATCGTCGTAACTTTCAAGGATGTACCGCACCGGCCCTACGGCTTCACCGGCAACCCCGGTCCCGCGCGGCTCACTATCTCGCTCACCCCGGACAGTATCGATCTCGACCTCAACATCAACGGCGAAGATGATCCTTTCGCTCTCGACCGGGTCAATCTTCAGGTGCAATTCGCCCAGGGAGAACTAGGCCCGTACGGCGAAGTACTGCACGGAATCCTCTCCGACGACCCCACCCTTTCGGTGCGTGCAGACGCGGTGGAAGAGTGCTGGCGCATTGTCACTCCGATCCTCTCCGCCTGGCGCAAAAGCTCCGTACCTCTCGACAACTATCGAGCCGGCTCCGCCGGGCCAACCACCTGGCGCTAGAAAAACTCCTCCCGTGGTCGGCCTCGTCCGGGGTTCCCAATCCGAACCGCACGGGGGATGATCGAGCCAACACCTCGAGCGCGAACACTCACCGTTTGACATTGTCGCGGAGGAAGAAGGCACCGATGGGGGTCGCCACACCAGGAGACCAGCCGCCAGCGCGCCTGGGACCGCGTAACGATCCGCCGGTGCGGCTGCCCGCTCGGCGGCCGTTGCCGGTCTACGCGTTCGATCCGATGTCAACTCGACTGAGCGGCCGATTTTTGACGGTCGATGTTCCGTTCGAGCGCGATTTGGAGCCGGGACCATCGGGCCGGCTGGTGCAGGTCGTCGACTACGACGCGGCTCGCGATGTCTGGTATCGGCCGGTCGATCTGAATGATCCGGCGATCCTGGCCCAGGGCGGGCTTCGTCCGTCCGAAAGCGATCCGCGCACCCACCAGCAGGTTGTCTACGCCGTCGCGATGAGCGTGATCGAACGGTTCGAACGTTTCGGTGGGCAGCGTTTCCGCTGGCGGGGCGGGCGGGAGTTGCGGATCGTGCCGCACGCGTTTGAAGGCCGCAATGCGTTCTTTGATCCAACGCGGCGTGCGGTGCTCTTCGGCTACTACAAGGCCGACGAACGCGATCCGGGATCGAATCTGCCCGGCCAGGTGATGTTCACGTGCTTGAGCGTCGATGTTGTGGCGCACGAAGTGACGCATGCGATCGTCCATCGCATCCGCAAGTACTTCTCGGAGGCATCGAATCCGGATGTGTTCGCGTGGCACGAGGCATTCGCCGACCTGGTGGCGCTGTTTCACCACTTTCTCTTCCCGGACGTGGTGGCTGAGGCGGTGGCCAACTCGAGCACAGACCTTCGGGAAGGGTCGGCATTGCTCGACCTGGCGCTCGAATTCGGGGAGTCGACAGGCCGCGGTGCGGCGCTGAGGTCGGCCATCGGGTCGCCGCGCACGCCGGACGCGTTCCTGGCGGCGACCGAGCCGCACGCGCGGGGGGCGTGCTTCGTGGCGGCGGTCTTCGACGCCTACCTCGACACCTATTTGAAACAGATCAACGATCTGCGCCGGCTGGCAACCGGCGGAACCGGAGTCCTCCCACCAGGGGCCTTGCCAACCGACCTGGTGAAACGGGTGACGGTCGAGGCGATCCGGAACGCAGACCGTATCCTTGGGATGGTCGTGCGGGCTTTCCAATACCTGCCGGTGGTCGACGTGACGTTCGGGGACGTGGTCCGCGGTATCGTGACGGCCGACCGGGCGCTCTACCCGGATGATGCGATGCGTTTGAGGACGAACCTCGTGGAAGCTCTGCGGCGGCGCGGGATCTATCCGCCGTCGGTGTCCTCGCTGACAGAAGAAGCATTGACCTGGCCGGGGCCGGCGGATCCGGCACTCAGCCTGACCCGCGGGGCACACAGTGTCGACTTGGCGCCCCTCATCCTGGAGGCGACGCAGAACCTCGACTTGGGCGGCGAGGCGTCGACGACCATCACCGGAGCGGACGCGGACCCGGAGATCGAGGGGCCGGACAAGTCGGATGCACGGCCACGGGTATCCACTCGTGCGCGACCCGCGGTGCCGGCGGTTCCGGCGGTTCCGGCGGCACAGTCGGGAGCCCTGAAACCGGCGCCGGCGACGACAGCGAATTCCGCGACGGTCGTGGCGCTCATCGAGTGGGGCAGGTATCACGCGTACGAACTCGGCCTGGATCCGGACCTCCCTCTGGAATTGGTGGGCGTGCACGCGGTGTTCGTGCAAGCATCCGACCTGCAGCCCCGGCCGATCGTGGTGGCGCAGTTCGCGCAACGCCATCAGGAGCTCGAAGACCAGTCCCTGCCCGCGGGTAAACGCATGGCGATCCGAGCGGGAACGACGGTCATCGCCCGCGTCGACGGGCAAGTCGTGCACGTGGTGGCCAAGCCACTTCCCTTGTCGAACCCCGATGCGTTGACGAAGCCGGAGACATTCACCGGGAAACCGGACGCGGTGCGAGCGTTCGCGGAATCGAGTGCTGCGATCGGTGCGAAGCGGGCGAAAGCGCTGCAGGCGTGGAGCGACCACGTGACGTCGGCGGATGCGCTCGCGGCCTGGACCGACCAGCCCTCGCTGCTTCGCATGACGTTCGCGTCTCTCCACGCCGCAGAGGAGGTCCCGATGCCGAAAGTCGTGCCCCATGCCTGACCAGACGACCGTTGCCGTGCGGATGTACAACGTTGGCTTTGGTGACTGCTTCCTGGTCACGATCACACGAGGTCTACAGGTGTGGCGGATGCTCGTCGATTGCGGTGTGCACAGTCAGGGCCGCGCGACGATCAACGGTGTCACCCGGGACATTTCCGATGTGGTCCACACGGTCATCGCGGACCTCACAGCGGTTGCCGCTGCCGGCTCTCCCCCGCACCTCGACGTTGTCGTCGCCACCCACCACCACCAGGACCACATCAGCGGCTTCGCGGTCGACGAGTGGACCAGCGTCGATGTCGGCCAGGTGCTGGTCCCGTTCGTGGAGGACACGAGCGATCCGGCTGCCCAGGCGCTGCGCAATTCACTCGTGTCCACAGCGACCCAGATCCACGGTTTCATCGAGGCGAAGGCCCAGACGAACTCAGGGGATCTGCCGGCTCCGCTGGCATTGGCCAGCGCCCTGGCAGCCAACTCGATGGGCAACGCGAAAGCAACCGACCGGCTGCTCAGCCGCAACGGCACCCAGTTCAAGAACACGCCGCCGGTCATGTTCGTTCCCAACCGGGACCCCGCGAAGAACGTGATCGCCGTGCCCATCGAGGGGGTGAGCATCCACCTGCTCGGCCCGTCGCGCGATCCGAAGCAGCTCGCGTTGATGGACCCGCCGGTGTCAGCACAGTGGCTGCAACTCGATCCCGACCAGCACCCCGACGACGACGACGAAACACCGACCATCTTCGATCCGATCTATGTAGTGGCGGACGAGGACGTCCAGTCGATCCCTTCGGAGCTGAGGGACGCGCGCGCCTCCCTGCGCCTGACCCAGCTCGGCACCGACGACGACGCGCTGCTCGACGCAGCGGCCGTTCTCGAACGCTCCGTCAACAACACGAGCGTGTACTTCGTGCTCGACGTGTCCGGGATGCGGTTGCTGTTCGTGGGCGACTCGCAGGAAGGCGCCTGGGAGCACGTGCTCGACGACCCCGTGTCGAAGGCTCTGGTCAGCAGTGTCGCGTTCTACAAGATCGGGCACCATGGATCGCACAACGCGACTCCGAAGCCGTTCGTTGAGTCCGTGCTCGGGCAGGGGGCCTATGCGATGCTGCCCTGGGGACTGGTCAAACAGTGGGAGAACACCATTCCCAAGGCAGAACTTCTCACGGCCCTGGCTCAACTCAACACGCATGTGGTTCGAGCGGATGCGCCAGTCGCCGCGCCACCGGCTGTAGTGGTGGACCCGGGACTGCTGTGGAGTCAGGTGACCTTCACGGTGTAGTGGGTCGGGTCGCTACGGCCGCTGGCGCGGGATGCTCCGTAGGCGCCGGAGCGGACTCGATCGGATTGGCGGCTCGGACCGGGACGGGCGCGAGGTCGATCCAATTCGGGTCAGCCCACTGCACGCCCGATGGGATCCGCGTTTCATAGAGGCCCGGGGCCTCCATACGGGGCCTGACGCTGGAGTGGATGAACGCGTTCGCCGGGATCGGGCGTGTTCGGTCGATAAAGATCTTCCACATCCAGCTATTCGCGTGCACGGTTCCGTCGGCGCTCAGCTCAGTGACGGTGCACGCTTTCGCGTACGGACCAGGTTCAACGAGCATTCCCTCCTCAAGGGCGCCCTCGACGATCCACTTGAGGGTGACGTTCGAGAGGCGCGGGTCGTCCTCGAAAGTGCCCCCGACATCCGTGTGCACACCCGCGAACCAGACCTCCTCAAGCTGGGACTGAGGGGACGGCGTGACGAGGTATTCGCGGAAGGGTCGGCGCTTCTCATCGATCGACACGGCATGACGCACGCGCACATCATTGTCCAGCTTGCGCGTATAGGGCCATTTGATATCCCATTTGAGGAATCCAGCCGCCTTCACCGTGTCGAATGCGCCGAGGTACGCGACGCGCACGGTACTCCGCCCGTTGACTTTGCGGGCGAAGTTCTCGGAGAACTCGTCGATTCCTGCCCAGAATGCCCTCGACGCGACAGTCTGCGGGGTGCGAGGTGCGGCGTTCGTGGGGGTCTTCCCGCTCGGGGTGGTGACGCCGTCCTTTCCCTGGGGACGGTCATCCTTGCTGCGCTTGGTGAACTCGGAAACTGCATAGGGCACGAGGTTCTCCGAGCCGGCATGAAGAAGGCCGATCGTGCGCAGCATGCCTGATAGAGCGCGGGCGGTGTATGCGCCGCGGCTGAATCCGAACACGAAGATGCGGTCACCCGGATTCCACTCCCGCATCAACCATGTGTATGCCTCGCCCAGGTTCTGGCGAAGCCCATTGCCGAACGCAAGCCCGCCGACGCGCGAGAGCCGACGCGCGAGCGGACCCCACGAGGCCGACGACGAGAATGTGCCCACCCCCGGGTCGTAGTAGGCGATCTGTTTCGTCGGGTCGGTGAGGTCGAGCATCCCGAACACCTTGATGACGTTCGAGTCACCCCGTGCTCGCGGCTGGGCGCCCGTGCCATCAAGACAGATGACCAGATTCCTAGCCATGAAGTTCCTCCCCTGGCTCGCGTAGCGGTATCAACCGGACGGGTAACAAGATAGCCGTGGTTTGAGCGCAGTTACCAGAGCGATCACGCGGGATGGGTGCAGCGGGACCGTGCTTTCGAAGTGCCCGGCATTCCCCTCCGTATGAATGTTCGCCTCCGCCGCTCGCCATTCCTGATCGGGATCAACGGAACCTGACCGGCTCTGACCGTCGTGCAGCGAGCCAGAGCACGTCGCGGCCAAAGGATTCGAGGAGCAGGACGAGCGCCAGCGCGACGAGCAGGGCATCAAGACCGGGGAGAAGCCGTGTCGCGGCCGTCGCCAGGGCGATGCCCTGCACGGCCGTGACGACCTTCCGCCAATACCGGGATGGCAGCTGCCGGCGGAGCCAGGGAAAGATCCACCCGGCGATGACGAAGAGGTACCGCATGGTGCCGATCGCGAGGACCCAGGTCCCCAGGTTCTTCGACACATAAACGCTCAGCACGAGCAACAGGAACGCATCGACTTCCATGTCGAACCGCGCGCCCAGCTCGCTCGTGGAGTTCGTGTGCCGCGCGACCCAGCCGTCGACGGCGTCCAGGACGAGGGCAGGCACGACGAGGGCCATCATCAGGGTGGTGGGAACCGGCGCGACGAACGATGCAACGACGATCCCGCTGATCATCCCGACGAGCGTCGACCGCACGGCCGTGACACGGTTCGCTGGTCCAAATCGTGTCGAGTTTCTGCTCCGTAGCCCGCGCACGAGCAGGGCATTCGACACGACCAGGTAGCTGAGGGCCACCAGCCAGCCGACAGCGGGCGCCCACGACCGGTCCCAGGACCCAGCGGCAAGGCCGAGGACCGTCGCGGCCGCCGTCCCCGCGATTGCTGAGGAAATCGGCGCGAATTGAACTCTGCGCATCCCTGTCTCGTTTCTTTGTTAACTCATCTGTTAAGACGGCGCTCCGGCATAAATCGTTCACGAACGGGAGGGACTGTGGTCGAGTCATCCGCATTCTGGGTGGAGTCGCCCCACGTCGGGGTGCTCCGCCGGGAAACCGTGCCGAAACCCGGCGATGGAGAGGTGCTCGTAAGGACCCTCTACACCGGGGTCAGCCGAGGCACGGAGATTTCGGTATTCAGCGGACACGTCCCGCAGAGCGAGTTCGACCGGATGCGTGCCCCCCCCCACCAGGACGGTGAGCTTCCGGGCCCGGTCAAATACGAATATCTGAATGTCGGCGTCGTAGACCAGGGACCCGAATCCCTCGAGGGCCGGATCGTGTTCACGCTGTTCCCCCACCAGTCAGCGTTCGTCGTCCCCGCCGATGCGGTCGTGCCGGTTCCCGTCGGGATACCGGCACGTCGCGCCGTGCTCACGGGCGCGGTCGAAACAGCCATCAATGTGCTCTGGGATGCTCGTCCACTTATCGGCGACCAGGTGTCCGTCATCGGCGCCGGCATGATCGGGTGTTGTGTCGCACGACTGCTCCGCGGCATCCCCGGGGTCGAGGTCACTCTGATCGACGTCAACCCAGCGCGCCAGGTGGTTGCGGATCGACTGGGCGTGGGCTTCGCCGACGTCGCGCGGCCGCCGGGTGACCGGGACATCGTAATCAACACGAGCGGTTCGGCCGCCGGGTTGCAGCTCGCCCTCGAAACAGTGGTCACCGACGGCGAGGTCCTCGAGGCGAGCTGGTACGGCGATCGCCCGGTCACGCTCATGCTGGGCGCCGACTTCCACTCGCGACGATTGACGATCCGGTCGAGCCAGGTCGGAGCGGTGGCGGCGAGTCGCCGGGGAAACCGGTCGAGGCGTGAACGCCTGGAGCTGGCCATGCGGCTCCTGCACGACCCGGCCTTCGATGCCGTGCTGACCGGTGAGTCCTCGTGGCGCGACCTTCCCGAGGTGATGGCGAGCCTCGCCCGGGGGGCTCCGGATGTCCTGTGTCACACCATCACGTGGGGAGAACCAAAATGACGTACACGGTCACGGTCCGCGATCATCTGATGATCGCCCACAGTCTCACGGGCGACGCCTTCGGTGCTGCCCAGCGACTCCACGGAGCCACATTCATCGTCGACGCGACCGTCGCGTCGGGCGGCCTCGACGCCAACGGTGTGGTCGTGGACATCGGCAGACTGGCGAGCGCGCTCGCGGAGATCACGGGGGCGCTCACGTATCGCAACCTCGACGAAGACCCGCGGTTCCGGGGCCGGAACACAACCACCGAAGTGCTCTGCACAGCGATCGCCGATCTGCTGGCCGAAGGGGTGAAGGCAGGGTCACTCGGCCCCGTTCAGCAGCTGGACTCCATCACGGTCACGCTCCATGAGTCACACATCGCGTGGGCAAGCTACACGAGGACGGCATGAGCATGTCCGCCGAACGTCGGGTCTCCTTCTTCGTGCCCGCAGCGATCGACGACCCCGCCAGGGTCAGCGGTGGCAACGTCTACGACCAGCACGTTCGCGACGGGCTCCGACGCAGCGGCTGGGAGGTGCACATGGTTCCGATCCCGCCGGATGACGGCATGCTCACGGGCCTGACCCTGTCGAGGCTGCCGGACGGTGCCCTCGCCCTGGTCGACGGCCTGATCGCCGCACGCGAATCGGTGGCATTGGGCCTCCAGGCCACCCGGCTCCGGTTGATCGTCCTCGCGCACATGGTCACGGCCGACAGCCGTGAACGAGACGCATTCCGGGCTGCGAAACGCATCATCGCCACGAGCGGATGGACCCGGTCTGAGATCATCACGCGTCACTCCCACGCGGCCCACGACGTCGTCGTCGCTTACCCGGGAACGGATCCCGCCGCCACGACGAACGCTTCACCAGCAGGCGACCGGCTGCTCTGCATTGGCGTGGTTGCCCCGCACAAGGGCCAGGACCTGCTGATCGGCGCCTTGGCGCACCTCACCGACGTTGACGGCTGGACGTGCACCTTCGTCGGATCACTCGACGGTGCACCAGGTTTTGTCGACGAGCTGACGCGCGCCCGTCACCGGGCACGCCTCACCGCCAGGGCACCGTTCAGGGGTGCTCTGGTCGGAACACGGTTGGACAGCGCATACGCCAGGACCGACCTTGTCGTCGTGCCATCCCGGTACGAGAGCTTCGGAATGGTCGTCGCAGAGGCCCAGGCCCGCGGCATCCCCGTCCTGGCCTCCCGTATCGGTGGCATTCCGGAAGCGCTCTCGAACGAGTCGGCGGGGATCCTCGTCGCGCCGGAGGATCCGCGGGCGCTCGAGGTCGCGCTGCGCCACTGGTTAGCCAGTCCGGCACAGCGGTCGCAGCTCAAGGCAGCCGCCGTGGCGGCCAGCAGACGGGCCAGGCCGTGGAGTGCGACGGTAGCCGCCATTGCGTCAACGCTCATCGAGGTGGCATTCCGTGAAACGGCGGTTTCCCCATGACCGGCATTCCCCTGGTCAGTCCGGACTGGCTGGCGCTGCGTGAACCGGAGGACGCAGCTGCGCGCTCACGCGATCTTGCGCTCACCGCCGCCGCCAAAATCCCGGATGGACCGGTGATCGTTCACGATCTCGGCAGCGGGACCGGTTCGATGATGCGCTGGCTCGCTCCCCTCCTCCCCGGTCCGCAGACCTGGATCCTGCACGACTGGAATCCGGACCTGATCGAATCGGCCATCGGCAGGATGCGTCCGCGGGACGGGAACTCGGCAGCGATCTCCGTTCTCGCCCGACCGGGGAACCTCGCCGACCTGCGGGCATCCGACCTTGAGGGTGCGTCCCTCGTGACGGCATCCGCCCTGCTCGATGTGCTGACCTCCCACGAGACCCACACCATCGTGGACGCCTGCGTTGACGCCAGCTGCCCCGCTCTTCTCACCCTCAGCGTGACAGGCCGGGTTCGCCTGAGCCCACGGGACCACCTCGACGCGGCATTCGAGGAAGCCTTCAACGCACATCAACTTCGACTGGCAGACAATCGCAGGCAGCTCGGTCCGTATGGCGCGCCGATTGCGCGCGGACTGTTCACACAGGCCGGCTGGGAGGTGCGCCAGACCGCCACGGAATGGCTGCTCGACCACAGCAGGCACCGCCTGCTCCTCGACTGGTTCTGCGGATGGGTGGACGCCCGCGTTCCTGTCCGCGGCATCCGTCGCCGTCGTCGCGCTCGTCGTCGTGATCGTCGTGATCGAGGACCG